>JBBQPP010000207.1:0-6860 GCA_038217255.1 Bacteroidales bacterium
CACAGGAATGACGCCCCACGTTGGTGAAAATATGTGGATATCTCTTTCAAACAAAAATTCAGGAATGGAATTAGAAAGAAAAAAGATAATTGCAAGTGTAAATTTTGAAGTAGAATTTTCCGGTATTGAAAAAAGCCACTCCTATAACATCGATTTTTTTGCCGACCACAATAAAAATGGAGGTTACGATGCCCCACCTGTTGACCATGCATGGAGGATGGAATTGAATGATGTAATGGGCGACACAACACTGAACTTTCAGCACAATACAAATTTTACAGATATTATGTGGAAGAACAAACTCACTGTTCATTTTATGGGAATGAACCCACATGTTGGGCAAAACCTGCAACTTGCGGTAACCGATAAAACATCGGGGATGGAAATTCAGCGGGTAAGCGTTACAATAGCTGTCGATTTTATGGTTGATGTTTATGGAATCGAAAATGGAATGTCATATAACGTTGACTTTTTTGCCGACCACAACAAAAATGGTGTTTACGATGCCCCACCTTCCGACCATGCCTGGAGAATGGAATTAAATGATGTGATGGGTGACACCACACTGAACTTTCAGCATAATACAAATTTCACTGATATCAACTGGATAACAACATCTGTTTCTGAACGGGAAGATTTATCCTTAAACATTTACCCAAATCCTGCATCCGACAGGGTATTTATCGAAACAAATGAAATGTCAGGAACTGAAATTTATGTGTCAATTTTCGACATCAACGGAAAATTAAAATATAATGAATTACGACCTTTTAAAAACAAATTTGAAATTGATATCCAGAATTTAAACAGTGGAATTTATTTTATTTCCTTAAAAACAAATGATAAACAAAAAATGTTGAAGTTTATAAAATACTAATTTTCAAACCGATGAATAGAATTACAATTACAAAGGTTGCCATATTTCTATTTCGGTACAGGAGTTCAAATTTGCTGATAATTTCGACGTTGATTTAAAACCAGTTACACAATGGAGTTTATATTGTTGAATTGCACAATGGTAACAATAGAAAAAAATAGAAATTACTGAAAAACTAACGAGATGATAAAAAAGATCACATGGTCAGGATATTTAATACTATTAGTCCTGACCATTCAAGCCCAGGATGATGAAAAAATTGAAAACACATTTAAAGGAACGCGGTTTATTAATTCTCAATCTGCTAACCTGGCCGAAGAGGGTGTATTAGTAATGCAAATCCAGCATCGGTTTGGTGATATCAGCCAGGGAATGTATGAGTTGTTTGGCTTGGATCAGGCAACAATGCGACTGGGATTTGAATATGGAATCACAAAATTCTTTACTGTTGGAATTGGAAGAAGCTCCATGTTTAAAACATATGACGCTTCGCTTAAATTTCGACTGGCACAACAATCAGTACATTTTCCTTTTACTATAACAACTACAATTGGTGGTTCAATTCCTACTGAAAGGAATTATTTTCCGGAAGTAATCAAGAAATTTTCAGATAAAAACTCCGGTAATGTACAATTACATTTGGCAAAAACGATTGGGATAATTGGGTTGCAGGTAACACCGGGTTATTTATATACAGGATATTATAACGATATAATAACAAATAGCTATAAAAATCTTGATGTGGTTACATTAGGTTTTGGTGGTTCCGTTAAAGTCTCTAAAAAAGTATCTGTAAACCTGGAATATTTGCATCATTTTAATGAAAAAATTTCCGCAAATAAAGCGCTCTCAGCTGGGGTTGACCTGGTTTACGGAAGGCATTTATTCCAGTTGATGGCTACAAATTCCCAGGCAATGTTTAACCAGGCTCTTTACACAAACACTTATGGCGACTGGACCAATGGAGAAATTTATTTTGGATTTAACCTCATAAGAAAATTCACCTTGAAATACAATGAAGATTATTTTTAATTTAATGTCAAATCAAAACCAGACAATGTCATGAAAAGAAAAGAATTTATCAGACAATTCGCTATAGGAGGAAGCATTTTATTCGTGGTTCCAACATTTCTTGATTCCTGTGCCAATGGCGACGAGGAAATTTTTATGAATAGCATAACTGTGGATTTAACCGATCCGGACTTTTCTGCACTTAACACCGTTGGAGGTTTTGCCTATTTGAACGACCTGATCATTATCAGAACCGGGACTAATAACTACTCAGTTCTGTCAAAGATTTGCACGCACCAGGGATGTACAGTTACATACAACTCAGGCAATAACAATTTGCCTTGCCCTTGTCATGTATCCTTATACACCATCAATGGAGCGGTAATAAACGGCCCTGCTCCCAACCCGTTGAAAAGCTATGATGTAAAACTTAATGGTAATATTTTAAATATTTTGTAAAATTTATTAAAACGATTTCAAAGCGGATCCGGGGCGAGTAAATCTTGTTCCGGATTCGATTTTTAGTTTGATTTGGTTGCGAATAACATCTTTACATTTTTCGAAAAATTCACTAATTACGGCGCTTCCAAAAACAAAAAAGTTCATATTGAAAAGTTTAACTTATTTTTATGATTCTAAAAACAAAAAAAGATGGATGAAATAAAAAATTTCTTGCAACTCGGACTCTTGAAAATTGGTAAATACGAAATCAGGATCATAACCCTTGTGCTGATTTTCCTGGTTTTTATATTGACAAAAATTATAGTTTGGCTCATTAAAAAAGCGCTTTTCCGAAAACGGGCCGAAGACTTTGATCAAGGAAATGCCTATGCCATTTTTCAAATTATAAAATATGTTATTTGGGTCATTTCAATTGGTTTGATTTTCGACACAATCGGTATTAAAGTTACCGTTTTGATTGCAGGTTCTGCAGCGCTGCTGGTTGGTGTGGGACTGGGTTTGCAACAGACGTTTAACGATATTATTTCGGGGATAATATTGCTTTCGGAAAGATCGATAAAAATAAACGACATCCTTGAAATAGACAGTGACGTGGTTATGATCCAAAAGATTGGCCTACGCACTTCGAAAGGATTAAACCGCGATGAAATTTCAATAATTATCCCCAACTCGTTGATTACCACAAACAAAGTTATCAACTGGAGCCACCAGGCAAAAAAAACCCGTTTCAGGATAAATGTGGGGATTGCGTATGGAAGCGACGTTGATTTGGTTTTAAAGATTTTGGAAGCCAGCGCCCTTGAACATCCGGATATTTCAGACCCCCACCATATTGAAGCTCGTTTTATTAATTTTGGTAATTCATCACTTGATTTTCAATTGCTTTTTTTTAGTGAAAGTGTATTTCGAATTGAGAAAGTTAAAAGTGATATCCGAAGAATAATCAACAGGAAACTGATTGAAAACAAAATTACTATACCATTTCCGCAAATGGATATTCATCTGAAATCGGACGATACAAATTTAACCCGGAATTAATATGGAATCGTTTATCATTTACCAAAATAGCCTGGTAAATAAAAATAAAGCTGAGTTTTCGGCCTATCCAAACATCAAATGGTTAAATCAACACCAGGCTGTGGGCGCACAAAAAAAGAGGGATCGGCTTACTGAAAAGTTAATTGATAATTGGCTTTTTAATGAGACAAAACCCTTTCACAAGCAAATATCAAAAGGTTGCAGCTTGTGCGGACGGGGTACCTGGAGTTGCATTTTTATTACCGGAAAATGCAATGCCAAATGTTTTTACTGTCCTGCTTCACAGGAAAGTGATGGCATCCCAACATCGCAAAACCTTCACTTTGAAACTCCCGAAGCATATGCAGAATATATCAATTATTTCAAATTTAAGGGCGTAAGTTTCAGTGGTGGCGAACCTTTGCTTTTTTTCGATCGGACACTTCAATATTTGGAAAGGATTAGAAAGGATTGTTCTCCGGATATTTACATTTGGATGTACACAAACGGCATTTTGGCCGACGAAGAGAAATTCAGGAAACTGGCAGCCGCCGGATTAAACGAAGTTCGTTTTGATATTGGGGCAACTCATTTTAGTTTAGATAAAATCGCATTTGCGAAAGGAATTATTCCGAACATTACAATCGAAATACCAGCCGTTCCGGAAGAAAAAGAAAAGCTAAAACAACTCCTGCCCGAAATGATAAAAGCAGGAGTTACCAACCTGAATCTTCACCAGTTAAGGTTAACCAAACACAATGCGCTAAAATTGTTAAAACATAACTATACTTATATTCATGCCGAACAACCTATCGTTTTGGAATCGGAGTTAGCAGCCTTGGAAATTCTGAACTATGCCCGCGATAATGATCTTGAAATCGGAATCAATTACTGTTCATTTTTCTTTAAAAACCGGTTTCAAAAAGCAGGATTCAGAAACCAAATTGCCAAAGCACTTGCCGCCCCCAATGAAATTATAACCGAAAAAGGATTTATCAGGGATTATACCGAAAACACAATTGGCTATAAAGCAATGGTTATTTTCGACAAAGAACCAACGCGGTTAGATGCAACAGAACTGCCCCTGAAACATAAAAACTACCATATCAAAAGTGAAACAGCTCTAAAACCGATAGAACTTGACGAAGAATCAAAAAATAGTGTTGAAGATTTTCTGCTAAAAAGTGCCCCGGAAATACCGGATGATGAAGTACTTTTTAGAATCTGGCAAATGGAAAAAATAGAATCAGGATTAAGGGAATACTAATTCCCGAAATAACAAATAACAAATCCCAAATAAATCTCAGGTAGTAATTTCTGCCCACTCTGATTATCACCGTGCCAAATGTATTCACTGCCCTGCGTTTTATTATTTTTTACCAATGTTCCGTCCATCGAATAAATCATAATGTGCATCGATTCGAAACCATTGTTTTCAATTTTCAACCTTGTTTCTGTGTAAATGGATTGGGATAGATTTTAAGTTGTTTTTCGGAACCGATGCCGGCCAATAAAGTAGCATCTGTTAATTACCAAATTTCCTGCAACAGTTGTGTTTAACATATCTGCAAACCGATTAACAAATCTGTTTCTAAAAATTTTATTTTCAACCAGTTTTCTAATTTACATACCCTGGGATTTTGAATTGAAAAATAATCCAAAAACAGGAACGACAGAAAATAAACAGCGGTAAAAAAGTTGCATATTAACCAGATAAAAGTTGTGCAAAACAACAAAATTTCAAGGGTTAAAGCAAAAAAGATGTCGCTTAAAATGTTTACCACAGTCTTTAAAATAATCTTTATTAAGCGATTATTCTGTATTATACCAATATTGGTTTATAATGCTGCAGAAAATTATTAGTGTTCGTCCATAAAGTCCAACTTCTGCGTTGTTGCTCAAAATCCAAATCCTCAAATACATTAGTATTCTGCGGTTTGAATTTTTCACACGCCTTGAATTTGAACTTTCTAAACAAACACTCGACTATATGGACAGACTTTAATTATACTTTTTTCAGGAAGATATTTTTATGGTCATCTTTCCCATAGAAATCGGGTAACTCCGAAACCATTTTATATCCGGTATGGATGTAAAACATACGCGTTGGTTCGTATAATGGGCGCGAGGAAGTTTCAACCCAAATGTTTTTACCACCTAATTTTGCTATTTCCTCCTCTGTCAATTCCAATAAGGACTTTCCAATCCCCTGTCCTTTTTGATTTTGGTGAACCGCAATCCAATACAGATCGAAACTATCGGCTGTGCAAGGAGTTTTTCCGAAACAGGCAAAACCAACCGGTAATTCATCGCTTTCGGCAATAATAAAAATGTAACCACTTTTTTCTTCGCCTTTTTTGAGGTTTTCCTCAACCAATTCAAGGGCTATTTCAATTTCATAGTCGTAAAAAAAGCCTGTAGACTCCAAAATTTTGTCAATATAACCCGTATCGCTATCTTTTAATTCACGCCTAAAAATCATTTTCCTAATTTAAATCCTGAATAATTCGTTTTACCATTTCATCAACAGTGTATCCCGCATATTCAACCGCTGCAACAAAACCACTATCTGGCGATATGCAAGGGTTTCCGTTTATTTCCAAAATAAATATCTGCTTGTTTTTATCTACCCGAAAATCGACACGAACATAACCTTTCAGATTAAATGCTTTCCATAATTTCCGACAAACTTCAATCAATTTTTCGTTTAATTCAGGTTCGTTCTCAAGCGTTCCAAATGCCCGATTGGTTTGTTTATATTCTTCACTGGTTTCATCCCATTTGGCTTTGTAACCTACAATTTTGGGTTTATCATTGAAATAACCCGAAAAAATCATTTCTGCCGGCGGTAAAACTTCAGCTCCATTTTTGCCGGCTAAAACACTCACATTAAACTCCCTGCCGTCAATAAATTCTTCGATAAAATAATGGGTGTTATCCAGTTTTTTTATTCGTTCAAGTTTTTCTTTCTCCGCAGTTTTAAATATATAATCATCTGTAATTCCCACCGAAGCTTCTTCCCATATGGGTTTGGCGATATAGGTTTTTTCAGGAGAAAGATTTTCCATTTCATTAATGGAATAGAAATCGGCTGTTGGCAAATGATTAAAACGCATCAGCTTTTTGGCCAAAATTTTATTGGTTGTTACAAACAAAGCATCGAGCGGAACACCTGAATATGGAATTTTCAAAGCGTTTAAAACAGCCGGTGCAAAATAAATGAGTTCGCCTATACCCCAGGTAGCTTCAACCAAATTAAAAACCAACCCGGGTTTTTCCTGTTTCACTTTTTCGAGGTCTTCCATTAAATTCTTTCCAACCGTTAAACACACCACCTCATAATTCAGATTTTCGCATGCACTTTTAACCAAATCGCGCTGATTGATTACATCCAGTTCATCCGGAGTATTTGTTAGAATTTCGTTGTGAAGTATTACAACTTTTTTTTTCATAAGCCAAAATGTCTTTTAATAGCCGAATCCAAAATTTCATT
>JBBQPP010000208.1:0-6785 GCA_038217255.1 Bacteroidales bacterium
TATAAAACAAAATGCCATGGGCAAAGATGTTGATGTTTCAAAGGTAATTGTTGAAAAAAGCAAGCTTTCGGTTATACCATCCACCCTGGATTTAGCTAACGCCGAATTGGAATTGGTAAGTGTTTATGGACGTGAGTTTATATTAAAAAATATTTTAACCCCGCTGAAAAACAGGTATGATTTTATTTTTATCGATTGTCCACCTGCTATAGGAATGCTTACGGTAAATGCTCTCGTAGCCAGCGATTACGTCTTGATCCCTCTTCAGGCCGAATACCTCCCGATGAAAGGTGTTCAGAGTTTCATGCGTACCTTTCAGCAGGTTAAAAAGCAGATGAATAATGAACTTCAGGTTATCGGGTTTTTGCTAACAAAATACGAAAGACGAAAAACAATGAACCGTCAGGTAATGGAGCAACTAAACACCGAATTTGGAGACCTGGTATTTGAAACAGGTATCCGCAACAATATTGCTTTGGCCCAGGCTCAAGAGCAGGGAGTGCCCATCTTTAAGTATGATATTACTTCCAATGGCGCACAGGATTATATGTTATTCGCACAGGAGTTTCTGAAAAGAATCAGTAAATGAGCAATCATAACTTATTAAATTTCACCCATAAACAAATATTATCATGGCTTACAAATACTACCGTCGTCCCCTAAATAACCAAAAGATCGATAAAAAGGAACAGCCATTTTTCTCTAAAACCATGGATCGTTCGCCCCAGGCAGAAAGTAAAGGTCATGCATTTTTTCAGAAAAAGGGGCTTTCAATAGGACAACCCGGAGATAAGTACGAACAGGAAGCGGATGCTATGGCGGATGCAGTGGTAAATCATGCCTCCCCAAATTCCCAACTTCAGAAAAAGGAAATTAATAGCATTCAACGTCAAACGCTGTTCTCGCATGAACAGGAAACGTCCGTACAAAAACAAGGCGAAGAAGAGGAACCTGTCCAGGCTAAGCAAGAAGAGGAAGAAATGGTTCAATCCAAAAATGAAGAAGAGGAAATGATGCAAGCTAAGGTCGAAGAAGAGGAACCCGTTCAGGCTAAGGAGGAGGAGGAAGAAGCAATACAGGCTAAGGCTGTAGAGGAAGAAGAAGCTGTGCAAGCACAGAAAGATAAAGAAGAGGAACCTGTTCAGGCACAAAAGGAAGAGGAAGAACCTATTCAGGCTAAAGAAAGTGGTAAACAACTGGGAATAGTATCAAAAGACTTAAAGCAAAACCTTGAAGATAGCAAGGGCCAGGGACAAATGTTACCTAAAAAATCGAGAAAGGAAATGGAGCATGCATTTGGTGCTGACTTTAAGGGAGTTACTGTTCATACGGATTCAAGAGCAATTCAAATGAACAAATCACTGGGTGCTCAGGCTTTCACACATGGTGAGGATATCTATTTCAATTCGGGTAAATACAATCCTGATGTTAGCAATGGAAAACGATTACTGGCACATGAATTAACACATGTAGTACAACAAAATGGTTTAAAATCATCAACAAAAAAAGTAAATGGACAAACGCATAGTAAAAAATCTGTGTTTCAGCAAACAGGGGGAGATACAGTATCTAAACAAGGTTTGCTTAATCCGGCACAGGAAGCTAATGCTATCAATTTCAATAATAGTAGATATGACGGCAGATCCAGAAGAATTATTCAGGATATAACAGGTGTAGCGGTAGATGGAGCCATAGGTAGTCAAACGGTAGAAGCAATTGCAGCTTTTCAAAGTGCCAATGCTTTAAGCGTTGATGGGAAAGTAGGTCAGAATACTTTAAATACTATGGTAAATAATCGCACCCTAGCCAACAGGCATGATCATGCTATACAACTGACCACAGATTTCAATAACATGGATTTGTCAAATACCTTGTCTGTTAGTTTTGATCCGGGAATAGGATTTACGGGTATGGCCAGTACAAGTTTTGAGCCCGGAGGATTGAAAGTAATCCGCCTGGGAATATTGTCTTTTTTAAGTCCTGGAATATTAAAGACTGTAATTGAACAGCAGTTGGCTTTGCCCGTACCGGCAGTACCGGCAGTGGGACCGCTTCCTAATCACCTGAATGGAGTTGAAGAATTGGCAGCAATAAATTTTAACAATGCAAAGTTTACAGATTTAAGGTCGAGGATGGCTATACAAGGCATTACAGGATCTGTTATTGATGGGATAATTGGAAGAAATTGCGTTGAAAGAATTGCCGAATTTCAAAATTCAAATGGACTTTCTGTGGACGGTAAAGTTGGTGAGCAGACTCTACGTGTTATGGTTAGCCAGTTGGATGCTAATAACCAGGAAAATACTGCTATCCGATTGATCATGGATTTTTACAATATGCAAACCCACGGAGCTTTGCTGGATATCAGATTCGACCCAAATCTAACTACAGCAAATGCTTCTACCGGAGGCATTTTGCCAGGCCCTTCAACAGTTAGAATAGGCCCTCCTGCATTTGCCCAGGGATTTGAGGGGCTGGTACACACCATTGTCCATGAACTGGAGCATGTAAGGCAACGAAAAGTTGGAATATTGAACCAGGACATAAGGGAATTCCTGTCTGAAGCAATAGAAATTTTAAGTGTTGGTATGCCGGAGGAAGATGTTGCAGGCTTTTTCGATGATGCCAGAAGAGCACTTAACCGCTGGAATAATATACCCGCAGTAGATCGAAGAGCCAGGTGGGCCCGCTTCGAGGAGGTGCGAAATAAAGTTAGGCAGCGGTTTAATGCTGCTACCCTGGCTGAGCAAGCAACTCATCAGGCAACTCTAAATGCCTATAATGTAGTTGTAAGGCCTTAATCAAGAAAGAATCTTTTAGATTAATGAATAAGATCATAGTTTTATTATTCATATTGTTGACTTTATTAAACTGCAACGGAAGAACAAATTCAAAAAAAATAAATTCAGAAATGAAAATTCAAACTTCAATTTCACTTACAGCTAAACTTCTGACACAGGAAATTCGTTCTGGAAGCCCTGTTTTAATTAGAGTTATACTTAAAAATATAAGTGACTCTGCTATTGTCGTCAATAAAAGAATGGCTGTGGGTTATAAAAATAGTTTGTCGAGGGAGTTATATGCGGATTTAAGGATGGAAAACGATGATCAAATTACTCCATACTATGAATCAGATATAAACCGTGATTTTTCTCCGGAATCAGATTATGTGGTTTTGAAACCGGACGAAATTTTATCGGAAACCATTGATATAATGCAGTTTTATGTTTTGAAAGGCCCTGGGAAATACCTGCTGACCTTATATTACCAGGCTGATGAGGAATTAGCTTCTGTACCCGAAAACCTGATTAAAGGAGAGTTCAGTAGCAATACTGTTTCATTTGAAGTTTTAGATGATATTAAAGAAGTAGAGAAATAATTCACACTAATAATTTAGACGATTTTTTTACACAACGGAATAGATAAATGGATACAGATATAAAAAACATTAATTATCAAAAGAGTTTAGCAATTGAAAGTGACATCATCTGGCTTCAAAAAATTATTCAACACAGATTAACCAGCCATGAGATTGGTGAAACACAATTAAAAAAACCTGATGACATAACGTCCCCGGAAATAATGGAAAATGAATCACCTTATGGTGATTTTATATTGCAAAATAATTTGAATACTGAAGAACGGGCAATACTTATCCTCGCTTTGGTACCGCATATATTGCCTCACTTTCTTGATGAAACCATACAGGAAAATTTAGGGAAAACAGGTGATTTTCCTCAACTTGGTGGTGTAAGAGGAAAAAACCACAGGGGATTTTTACCAACCGGAGAAACCGTTTTGTTTTTACTGGCAGGTCAAAACCTTGAACAACGTTTCAGGATTCAGCAGTTTTTTAACGAAGAGCATTTTCTTTCGGGTAAAAATGTTATTTCCCTTGAATCTGTGCCAACAGGTGAACCAAAAATGAGTGGTCGTTTGATAATGGACGAGGAATATGTTGAATTGTTTACCACAGGTAAAATAGCAAAGCCAAAACTGAGTAGCGACTTTCCTGCCGAACTGATTACAACCGGATTAGAATGGGGCGATTTGGTTTTACAAAACAAAACAATGGAGGAAATAAGTGAAATAGAAACATGGTTGAAACATAACGAAACATTTCTTAACGGTTGGGGAATGAAGGATAAAGTAAAACCCGGATTTCGTGTTCTTTTCCACGGCCCTCCCGGAACGGGTAAAACAATGACGGCATGTTTGCTGGGTAAATACACTAAACGATATGTTTTTCGTATTGATCTGTCACTGGTAGTTTCAAAATACATTGGTGAAACCGAAAAAAATCTTGCAAAATTGTTTGACAAGGCAGCTAATAAAGAATGGATATTGTTTTTTGATGAAGCGGACTCTGTTTTTGGAAAGCGAACAAACGTTCGCGATGCTCATGACAAGTATGCCAACCAGGAGGTTTCCTACCTGCTACAACGTATTGAAGCCCATCCCGGATTAATTATACTTGCAACAAATTTCATTGGCAACATAGATACTTCTTTTACCCGACGATTTAATTCTATGATTGAATTTGATAATCCGGGCGTCGCTGAAAGAGAGATGTTATGGACTAATTATATACCTTCTGCAATTAAATTGGATAAAAGGATATCATTAAAAGAAATTGCAGCCAGGTATGATCTCACCGGATCCAACATTGTAAACATTATTCATTATGCCGGTCTGAAAACTTTGGAAAAAAATCTGCCTGCCATTTCATTTGAGGATTTGAAAAAGGGGATACATAGAGAATACATAAAAGAAGGTAAAATGATAAAAAATGTAGTTTAATGTTTTAGCTGTTTTGGTTTGTTGAATTTACTATTCTGGTCAATTTATGATTCCCTCAAATAACACAGATTTTCAATAAAATAGCGTTGTTTAATTTTTGATTTTAAAAACATAAAAACAATATTTATGAATACAATAAGATTACGTTCACGTGGACAGGAAGTCCATTTTTTAGCAGAGATTTTGAAAAAGAAGGGTTACAATGTTTTGGTTTCAGATTATTTTGGAGCCGACATTGACGCTGCAGTAAAAGATTTTCAATTAAAAAACAGTTTGGTAGTTGATGGAGTTGTTGGCCTTAAAACATGGATGAAGCTCATTGATAAAGAAAAGAAAATAATCGAATCAAACGATAAACATTTATCGGAAAAGGATTTGATTGATTTTGCTGAACTGTATAATTTGGATTTGGCAGCGGTAAAGGCTGTGAACCAGATTGAAAGCAGTGGGAAAGGATTTTTGGCGTTTGGGAAACCGAGGATTTTATTTGAAGGTCATGTTTTTTGGAAAGAACTGAAAAAGAGAAATATAGAACCCAACAGCTTTTTAAACTCTTTGTCGCAGGATGTTTTATACGAAAAGTGGACAAAAAAATACTATCGCGGTGGGGAAGGAGAATATGAACGGATGGAAAAAGCAGCCAATATTTCTGATTCACCAGGAACCAAAGAAGCTGCCTATTGCTCCGCGTCATGGGGGGCATTTCAAATTATGGGTTACAATTATAAAAACCTGGGCTACAATTCAATTGATAACTGGGTATCGGTAATGAATGATCATGAAAGGGAACATTTGGCAGCGTTTGGTAAATTTATATCGATGAAGAGTATTTCAGGTAAAAAATTGGTCAACTGGCTTCAGGAAAAAAACTGGGAAAAATTTGCTGAAGGTTACAACGGTTCGGGTTATAAAAAGAATAAATATGATGAGAAATTGAAGGCAGCGTACAACAATTATCTGAGTGCATAGAAATTGAAAATGACGGATGTGTTTTTACAAATTGAAAACGCCCTGCACTTTTAGTACAGGGCGTTTTTTAGTTCTGGAACTCTCAGTGTAAAGCTTTCTTCAGGTTCCACTCCTTTGTTAGGGGAGGCTTCTTTTCTTTACAAATCCCTTTTAGCCAAATAGAAATCAACCATTTCGTAATCGCTTTTTTCGCGTTCTTCCATTTCCTTAATGGTTTTTGGTGGCGGAACGATTACTTTTTGTCCTGGTTTCCAGTCCAAAGGCATGGCAACACCGTGTTTATCAGAGATCTGCAAAGCATTAAGTACCCTTAAGATTTCGTCCATGTTTCTACCAACATTTAACGGGTAATACATAATCAACCTGATTTTTCCTTTTGGGTCGATAAAGAAGACAGCACGAACAGCGGCAGTTTCACTTTCGTTGGGTTGTAGCATTCCATAAAGTTGCGATACTTTCATATCGATGTCCGCAATAATCGGGAAATCGAATAATACGCCTGTGTTTTTCTTTACGTTGTTTACCCATGCAACATGTGAGTGGATACTGTCGATACTTAACCCGATCAACTTTGTGTTCAACGCCCTGAATTCGTTGCCACGTACTGCAAAACCGGTCATTTCGGTTGTACAGACTGGAGTAAAATCGGCAGGGTGCGAGAACAAAATTGTCCAACTATCTTTAATAAATTCTGAAAACTGAATTGGGCCCCAGGTGGTATTTGCTTTAAAATCAGGAGCCATGTCGCCAATACGTGGCATTGACAATGTTTTTGTTTCTTCCATAATATATTTATTTTAATTATTACTGTTTAAACTAAACGTAGTTAGTGGGAATAAGTTCAAATAGAATTGTGAAAATATCCTAATAAAGCAAATAAATATTGAGCTTGTAAAATTGAATTGAACAACAGTTTGAAAATCTGTTTTAATAATTTGACTCTAATTTATGTGCAACAAAATCCGATGCTTTTTTTGCCCCGGTATCGTTAAAATGGGTTGCGTCTTTCCAGTTCA
>JBBQPP010000209.1:0-6780 GCA_038217255.1 Bacteroidales bacterium
TAGACATTTTGTTTTTTGTATCAGTAAGCAATTCACAAACCTTGCAACAAAAAACTACTGTTTTTTTAAAAGATAGCATTGCTACTGATGCTTCAATAACAAATGAAAAAGCAATTCAACAATATGTAGAATACTTAAAAGAGATTAATCAACAATCGCAAAATAATCTTGAAAATACTTATTCGAAACATAATAACTTTTTAACATGGCTATCTGTTCTTATTGGAGTGTTGGGGCTAATAATAATCTTAATTGGTTTTCTTGGATGGACTGAATATAAAAAAATTAAGAAAATGAGAAAGAAAATGACTAAGATACTCAGTGAATCGGAAAATAATAAGGCAGCATTAATAAGCATGGTTAGTGCAAGTAACTTGAGGTTTACCAATATGATAAGAGAAAAAGCAAGTACAAAAATTACACATGAAAAAATTGATACTTTCTTTAGATTAAAGGAGTATACAATTGCTAACGAACTTATTGATTCATTTGACATCTCACAAGAAGAGGAAGAATTACAAAATAGAATAAAACTCCTTAATGGAAAAATTAAGTATAAAGTTGGAAATTATATTGTCTCAAAAGAATGTTTTACACAACTTTATAATTCCAATCGTTTTTCAAATGATAATGAACGTTCTTTTATTTTGGACATGATTGGAGCTAATTGCCACGGATTATTTAAGGAAACGTCAGAAACATCACATGTAAATGAGTCAATCGTAAAATTCAGAGAAGCATTAGAGTTTACAAAGGACAATTATGATAGATTGAGAATTTTATCAAACATTCAAGCATCATATAGTATGCTTAAACAGTATGAAAAAGTTATTAAGGTATATGAAGAAGAGGTATCAAAAATAGAAATTGGTGACAATTCAAAAGGATGTGAACTCGATAGAAAACTTATGCTGGATATAAAATCCACATTAATTCATTCCTATTGGAAATTAACTAATCAAAAATGTTTTGAACTTTTTAATGATGCAATAAACGAGTTTTCAATTCCTTCAAATGAAATGAAGGACTATTTGGTTAAAGTTCTTAATGCAGATGAAAAGCAAGTCATCACATTCATAGAAGATTATGAAAAATGGAAATCAGACCAATAATTTTTAAGAATGGCATCATCGCAAATAAACATACCGACATTAAAATCTCTATTGCTTGTTTTCAGATTCTTTAAGTTTATCTGGAAACCGTTTTTCCTTTCAGTTTTCTTGCAAATTTTTCTCTCCTATACAATGCTTTATTCTATTGAAGCATTAAACATTGCAGTATCACAAGTTGACCCATCAAGAGAAATAGATAAAGGCAGTTGGTTGTATCAATGGTTTGTGCAATCAGCAGTAGGCAAAGACCAAATAATTTTACACTGCATTACAGTTGCGTTGGTAATCATTTTCATTGGGATGATTTGCGATGTAATTATTGCTTGGGCAATTTCTTGGAGTTGGGCAATGCTGAATAAAAATCTTACTCCAAAAATTATTCATCAGTTAGTTTATTCCGACACCGAAGAAACAGTAAAGAAACAGGAAGCAACAGTAGTTCAGCGTTGGTTGACTATTCGGCAAATTGCAGAGTTCTTTCATAATGTGTTGGCAAACTCTTTAGGTTCTGTTTTCACTTTAGGTATTTTGCTTTACGGCACATATACAGAAAACACAATGGCAGGACATTCACTTGTTATCATTTTTATTTTTTGGCTTGTGCTACTTCTAATTTTCAGTCCTAAAGCACTAAAGACATCAAGACACTATGCACAGATGGAAGAAAATGTAGGAAGAAATATCCGTTCATCTGTTTCACTTAGCGACAGTTTAAAATCAAAAGAGGTTTTCAAAAAATTCTTTGAGAAAATTTCCCCTAACATTTTTGCTTACACAAAATCAATTTCATTGCAGGGCTTTTACGGTTCGTTGGTTTATGGTGTATTGTCTGGCATTGCTTCCTTAGCTCCTTTGGTTGTAATCATTGTTGCAATCCTTTCAAGTAGCGACCATTCAGTTGGTATTGCAACAGCAGCAACTTTGTATTTGTTCGCTTCTAAAATTACTTCACCGTTAGCCAGTCTTGCAAGAGTAATTCCGATACTGCAAAGCCAACGAGTTGACTTTGTCCGTTTCCAATCCATCTACAAAAACCAAGAAGAAGAAAAGCAAAGTGAGGGAGCAAAAACAATTACTGATTATGAAGTGATACACTTTGACAATTTCAAATACAAATACGAAAATACAAAAGAAATTTCGTTTGATGAATTTAGTATTGAGAAAGGAAAAATTACTTGCCTTGCAGGTAATTCAGGTGCAGGTAAAACGACTTTGCTGAAAATTATTTCTGGCAGATTAGATTGGAATGTGAATGTAAACTTGAATGGTGAAGTGCCTTTGCAGTTGAAAGATTTGTTAGACGAAATTGCATACATGCCACAAGAGCCAAAGTTGGCTGAAATGACAGTGAAAGAAAATTTGGACTTACATACCATTGAAGGAAATATTACAAATCAATATTGCAAAGAAGCATACAATAAAATTATTGCAAAGTTACCACAACAGGAAAACACTTTAATTACTTCTGATGTAATTGGTTTGAGTGTAGGACAACGCAGAACATTATGTGTTATCAATACACTTTCATTAAACAAACCAATTATTGTTTTAGATGAACCTTTGGCAAACATTGACAACGAATTAGCAGACTTGATTTGGAAAGCAATCAAGGAAGAGAAAAATAAAAAATTAGTGTTGGTTGCATTGCACGAAGAAAAACACAAAGCCGATTGCGATGTAATTATAAACTTGAATGAGAATGACAACAAAGGAGATTAATAATTTTGGAAACATCTACATTCTTTCAGGAGATGAAATTGCAAAGTTTGATTCCTTGAAAGTTTTTTTTGAGGAAGAAGAAAACTTTATTCTCTCTCTCAAAAAGGAATTTGCTTTGGAAGTACGAGAGGACTTGCTAATTCTATTTGTTCAAATGTATTTGCTTCGCTTTGCTATTCCTTACTATCAACTCACTAACATCAAATTTCCCGACTGTTCCAATATTGATTTCTTAAAGAAGGTTCTTTGCTTCTGCCTTACTGGTAGATGTGTAGATGATTTGGTTGATAGTGATTCAAAAATGTTTAAGACTTACGAATCCATTTTGATTTTTCAAAAGTATTATCCACGTTTAACCAATTTGCTTTCAACAAATGAGAAAGTAAAGTATGACCAATATTTATTTGACAGCACGAAATACAAAAGCCCAATTGTAAAAGAGGAAATCAATTTTGCCGATATTAGAAATGATGTGTTTGAAAGGATAAAATATTTTTTCGTTGAAGCAGAAAAGTTTCCCGAAGAAAATATTTCAAACTTAAAAAACTACTCAGGCATTTTATTAGGCGGTTTGGATGTGAACGATTTAATAGCAGACGGCTATTTGAAAAATTCATCAACAGTAATTAGCAACTATGTTTATGGCAAGTATTACAATGATGAAGAAAAATTATTGCTGGACAAATCGCTTCTGAATTTTTACAGTTCTATCAATTCAATTTTTGAAACCGAAAGCAAAAATTTGATTGAACATTGTGAGGACAACAAATTATTTTACACAGCAAATATTTTAAGAGGCATTAAAAGATGATAACTCACGAACACCCATACAAGCACATACAGCAGTTTGATTTTTTGCCGGTGAATGAATACCAAGCATTATGTAATTGCTTGCAGGGTTTGGAGTGGGAACTATACGACAAAGGAAGTTACAAATACAAAGTGAGCAGCATTGATTATGAAACCGAATGTTACAAGAACAACAAAAGCATCGTTGAAAAATTTATTTCACAAGAATTTATTCAATCCCTTTCAAGTTTGCTTTGTGTAGAATTTTCAAAGTGTAAGGATTTCACTTTTCATAAAATGGATATTGGGGATTTTAGTTTGAAGCACACCGACAAAAATTCTTATGGTGAAATAGCAAGAGTAGTTTACTACTTATCAGAACCAAATTCTTTTGAAGGGGGCAATTTGAATTTGTTTGATGTTGGAGGAAAATATATTTATGAGAAGTTGAGAATGCCTTCAAATTCTTTTTTGTCATTTCGCCTTACAGATGATTTTTACCACGAAGTTGAAACCATTACAAAGGGAATCAGATATTGTATTTCTATTTCTTACAGCAAATGAAATTAGTTGAGCAACCATATAAACATTATCTAAAAGAAAATTTCTTTGAGCCAGCAACATTTGAGTTGCTTAAAGAGGTTTCTTCAAGTAGTGATTGGAGTTTTTTTGAGGACAAGAATTTTCCTCAATACATAAGTGAAAGAAAACAAGTTGAAGATTTCTTCATTCTCAATCAAAATACAAAACAGTATTTCAGTTTTTTACTTGACAACGGTTTTATTAAACAGCTTGAAAGTTTATTCCCAACTCCATTGAAGGAATGTGTAAGTATTTCATTTCATAAACTAACGCAAGGTTGTTTTAATGTGGTTCACAACGACCATAATTCAAACGGAGAAAAGTTGAGAGTTGTTTGTTACTTATCAAACCCGACAAGCTATGAAGGCGGTGAGTTGAATTTGTTTTCACTCACTAATCAAGACACACCATTTATTTCATACAAGCTAAAAGCCAATACAGCTTTCATATTTTCAATGACAGAAAATTCTGTTCATTCGGTAAGTGAAGTTGTATCGGGGGAAAGAGTTTGTTTAGTTATCACCTATCAATAAAATAAAGCAATGAAAGTTCGTTATCCAATTAATCTGATTTCAAAAAATGTAAATGATATTTTGCCTAATGTATCAGCATTATTGAATGCAAGCAAAGTTTTAAAAGTGCAACAAGGAACAAAATTAGAAGATGTTTATTTTGTTGGACCTTTCAAGTTGGTTAAAGACCTTTACGCAAAGCAAAATGATTTTGACAAGGGTTCTCTTAGAATCTTGATTGATGAAAGCACAAACAAGAAAGGAGAAAACAAAGACCAAAAAATAATTGCCAATGGTGCCTATTTGCCTTCTGACTACAAAGGAAATTTGCCGTTCTTAATGATTTACAAAAGAATTGAAGCATTGGACGGCAAACCAGTTTTAATAAGCGAAAATTATTTAACGCCAGGAGAACTTGTAGTTGTGCATGAAGCATCTGAATTTTTTGCAGTGCTATTTTACAACGATGGACAAGTTTGTAAAATACCTGATGAAGTAGAATGGTTCAGTTGGTATTCTGATGAAGTGAATAATGAAATTGAAACCACTGCAAAAACAACTTATCGGATAAATTATGATAAAGATTACTTAGAGAGTGATTATCGAGATGGAAAGATTGTTGAACTCAAAACTCCTTTGTTGGATTGCAACCCAATTGAAGAACAGTTAATAGATTGGAATGAATCAATAATTCAAGTAACACCGATACTTTCAGAGGCAGAAGCAAACGAATTATTGAATGAATTAAAATCTTGCAAAGCATGGGTAAGAAGAACAGGCGAAAACAATATTCTTTACACACAAGAAACTTTTGACATTCTTGAATATTCACAAAAACAAAATGCTCCAAAAATATTCGGTGAACTCATAAACAAACTTCAATCAGAAAAATTATTGAAAATAATGAGCAAACTAAGCGGAATGGAACTGACTGCATTGAGAGAAGTTTATGCTTTTCATATGCAGGCAAATGAGTTTATTACAAAACATGCAGACAGCACTTTAGACGGACAATTATTAGTTCGTTTCAATTGGTTGTTGCAAAGTCCGACAGCAAGACAATACGATTTAAGATTTTGGAAAGGCAAAGATTCTGAAAAACCAATTACACGATACAAGGCATTGCCAAACAGTGCAACAATTTTTTATGTTGGCGACACAACACCACACGACTTAACGCCATTGCCAGAAGATTGCGACAAAGACCGTTACAACATAGTTTTAACTTTTGGACATAAAGCAAAATGACAATGACAAAAGCCCTTATGTATGAAGTGCAATACAAAGACTATTCACCCGACTTTGTATTTTACGAAAACTCCTTAGACAAAGAAATTCCAGTTGTTGAGTTTGGTTCAGGGACAGGAAGAATCACTTCTCAATTATTGAAAAGTGGTTTTACTGTTTTCGGCATTGAAAAGGAAATTAGCTACAAGAAATATTTTATTGAAACCATAAAGGACAAACCCTATTCAGAGAAGTTCAACTACTTAAATGATGTAAGTGAAATAGATTTTCATTCCAACATAATTTTCCCTTTCAATGTTTTATTTTACTTGACAGAAAATGAAATAGTCAATGTGTTGAATAAAATAAAACAGACAACTTTCAACAAAATAATTTTTGAAACGGACAACATTCAAACTGTAAAAGAGGAAAACTTTTTGACAAAAGAACATTGGCAAGACCAGTTACTTTTCATAGAAGAAACCATTCGCGACAATTCAAGAATCATTATTAAAAACGAAGTTTTCCAAGACAATGAATCAATTCTTAAATTTCAATATCCGCTTTACATTCATAAGTCGGACTTCTTACTGAATTCGTATCGCAGCATTTTTACAGACATAAAATTGTTTGGCGACTTTGACTTTTCTTCTTACAACTTGACCTCTAAAAAACTAATTGCAGTTATTGACAAATGAAAATACAGAAAATGCCAACGCACAAAAAAAATACACTCTTAAAAAACGCACAAGCCAACGCTGAAAGCATTTTTTTTAAGAGAGTATTTTTTTCTGCCACCCAAGAAAAACTTTTTTTCCAACGCTATTTTTTTCATTTTT
>JBBQPP010000210.1:0-6768 GCA_038217255.1 Bacteroidales bacterium
AGTAATTTTATGAATAAGTTCTCCAATATTTTCTTCGAGTACATGAACTTTATCAACATAAGGATTTGATTTTAAAATAGATACATATTGCTGTTTGGTAACAAAATGAATTTCAGCATTTTCAATCTGATTTTTCAGACAGCGGACAACCAGCGATGTTAAAACTATATCCCCAATTGAACTTAACCTTATTATCAGTAGTTTAACCTTCATTTTTAAATTAAAAACCCCGAAGAAGTAAATCTTCGAGGGTTATTACGAGGTAAATATTTTTTAAACCGATTCAACCAGTACAATTACTTTGTTTGCCGAATTTTCAATAACTCCACCCCCTACAATAAATTCATATTCCTTTCCTGAAACATCCACAACTCTTATAGTTCCTTTTTCGAGGGTGGAAATTATGGGCGCATGGTTTTTAAGTATTGTGAAAGAACCTTTACTTCCAGGGAGTTGAACAAGGTTGACTTCTCCTTCAAAAACCTTCTTATCGGGTGTAATTATTTCTAAATACATGGATTGTAAGTGCTGTTTTAATTTTCCGACAATAATTTTTCACCTTTGGCAATTGCTTCTTCTATGGTTCCTACCAGGTTAAACGCCGCTTCCGGATATTGATCAACTTCACCGTTCATAATCATCCTGAAACCTTTGATTGTATCTTCAATAGAAACCAATTTTCCTTCAAGACCGGTAAATTGTGTTGCCACAAAGAATGGCTGCGACAGAAAACGCTGAACGCGACGAGCGCGGTGTACAACCAATTTGTCTTCTTCCGAAAGCTCATCCATTCCCAAAATAGCGATAATATCCTGTAACTCAATATATCTTTGAAGCAACATTATCACATCCTGTGCACAACTATAATGCTCTGCTCCAACAATGTCGGGAGTTAAAATCCGTGAAGTCGAATCCAGTGGGTCAACCGCAGGATAAATTCCAAGTTCCGAAATTTTACGGCTTAGAACGGTAGTTGCATCAAGATGTGAGAAAGTTGTTGCAGGCGCAGGATCGGTAAGGTCGTCTGCCGGAACATAAACTGCCTGGACTGAGGTAATTGAACCTCTTTTAGTTGAAGCAATACGTTCCTGCATTATTCCCATTTCAGAAGCCAGGGTAGGTTGGTAGCCTACCGCAGAAGGCATCCTGCCAAGAAGCGCAGAAACTTCGGAACCAGCTTGTGTAAAACGGAATACATTGTCAACAAAGAACAAAATATCCCGGCCACTGTCAGTTGAACCATCGCCATCACGTAAACTTTCGGCAATTGTTAATCCGGAAAGCGCAACTCTTGCACGGGCACCGGGTGGTTCATTCATCTGGCCAAAAACCATAGCCAGTTTCGAAGTCTTCAGTTTTTCCTTATCTACTTTCGAAAGATCCCAGTTCCCTTCTTCCATTGATTGTTTAAATTCTTCGCCGTAATCTACAATGTTGGCTTCAATCATTTCGCGCAGAAGGTCGTTTCCTTCGCGGGTGCGTTCGCCAACTCCGGCAAAAACCGAAAGTCCACTGTGAGCCAAAGCTATATTATTAATAAGTTCCTGAATTAAAACAGTTTTACCTACACCGGCACCACCAAATAAACCAATTTTTCCACCTTTTACATAGGGTTCAATCAAATCGATAACCTTAATTCCTGTGTATAAAACTTCAGATTCAGTGGTTAAGTCTTCATATTTCGGTGGTTCATTATGAATATTTAAACCTTTTTTAGGTAAATTTTCCATCCCATCAATCGAATTACCAATAACATTTAGTAGCCTGCCCAAAGCAGCTTCGCCCGTTGGCATAATGATTGGCGATCCAAGCGCCTGAACTTTTAAACCACGGCGCAGTCCATCGGTAGCATCCATTGCAATACAACGAATTGTATTTTCACCAAGGTGCTGCTGGCACTCAATTACCAAATTATCCTTTCCTTCACGAATGATTTCCAATGCATCGTTAATTGCCGGAAAATCACCACCTTCCCGGTCAAAACTAACATCTACAACAGGACCTATTACCTGTATTATTTCACCAACATTTTTAGCCATAAAATATCTTGAATTTTAATTCTGGTTCATTTATAATGTTTTGCCGCGAACAAATTTAGCATTGTTTTTAGTTTGACCAACCAATTTATTTGTTTTTTGGAACTCCTTAAATTCTCTAAAAAGTGCGATTTAACATATTGTTACTTACTTCAAGCAACAGTTTTTTTCTAACCTCATCAACCGAAATTTGCTGAAAAACTGTCCTGCATTTTTGAAAATAGCTATCAATTTTTTGTTCGGTCAGTTTCTTAATATCAAACTGATTATATATTTTCAGAACTGCTGATATTTTTTCTTCCGAATTGAATTCATCGACATTCATCCAGTACAGCAACTCAGTTTTCAAGTTACCTTTGGCATTTTGCAGTGCATTTATTGATAAGAATGTTTTTTTATTGGCAAGAATATCGCCCCCTATTTTTTTGCCGAATGTTTGCTGGTCTCCATAACTATCCAGTAAATCATCCTGTAATTGAAACGCCAAACCCAGGTTGATTCCGAATTCATACAATTGATCTGCTACCACGCTTTCTGTATTTGCCAAAAGTGCCCCGGCTTTTAGTCCGCAAGCTAGTAAAACAGCGGTTTTCAGTCGAATCATTTCAAGATATTCGCCTTCCGAAACGTTCAATTGGTTTTCAAATTCCATATCGAATTGCTGGCCTTCGCAAACTTCGATGGCGGTTTTAGTAAATAATTCTAACACTTCAGTAAGTCGTTCCGAGTGGCATTCCAGTAAGTATTGATAAGATAAAAAAGCCATCGCATCGCCCGAAAGGATTGCGCTGTTTTCGCTGAATTTTTTATGAACAGTTGGCCTGTTTCTGCGCATTTCGGCTTTGTCCATTATATCATCGTGCAACAAAGTAAAATTGTGAAACACTTCAATTGCAATTGCTGCCGGAATTGCCTCCTGAACAGAATCGGAAAAAATATTGTAACTCAACAAAAGCAACACAGGGCGCAACCTTTTTCCACCCATTTCGAGCGAATAATCAATCGGACTGTACAAATTGGACGGGGTCAGTTGTTTTATTTCGTCCGACCGTTTTTGAAGTTCGGTGTTTACAACTTCCTGAAGTTGGGTTATGGAATACAAAATTAATCCTCCTTGTCTTTATTAGTTTGTTCAATTTCCAAATCCTCGAGTTCGATATCAATTTCCTCATCGTAAATATGCAACATAGGTTCTCTAAATGCACGGGTTGTAATTCTGCGATCGAGGCTAAACAGCAAAGTTGGCAATAAAACCAAATTTGAAATTACAGCAACTACCAGGGTCAACGAAACCAAAATCCCCAGGGCACGGGTTCCTCCAAAACTTGAAACGGCAAAAATCCCGAAACCAAAGAACAGCTCAACCGAAGTATAGAGCATACTCACGCCTGTTTCCTTTAATGCCAATATTACCGATTGCTTTATGTCCCAACCTGTAACTTTCAACTCCTGCCTGTATTTTGCCAGAAAATGGATGGTATTATCAACCGAAATCCCAAAAGCGATGCTAAAAACAAGAATTGTAGATGCCTTTATTGGAATTCCCGTAAAACCCATCAGTGCGGCAGTAAAAATAAGCGGGATGATATTCGGCGTTAGCGACATGACAACCATCCTCCACGATGAAAACATGAGCGCCATAATCAATGAAATAAGCACAATTGCCAGGGCCAGGCTCGTAAATAAGTTCTTTAGCAAATAGTTGGTCCCCTTAAAAACTGTAATACTTGTGCCGGTAACAATTACGTTGTAATCATCAGGATTAAAAATCGAATCAATGTCGTTGTAAAAGTCTGTATATAATTCCTCCATCCGTTTTACACCAACGTCTTCAACCCTAATACTGATTCGTGTATATTGTCGGGTACTGTCGAGGAACGAATGGAGCAACTCTGAATTTTTTTCGCCGTTAGCCGCATATTGGAGGATAAAGTTTTTTTCGCGATTGTTGGGCAAACTGTAATAATCTTCGCTACCGTTGTAAAAAGCCTGTTTCGAGAATTTTAACAGGTTTAGTATTGAAGTTGGCGTTGACAGTTCATGGTATTTCTTCAACTTATTTTCAAGTTTATCTATTTTTTCAAAATTTGAAAGTTGCATTGCACCACCTGGCTTTTTGGTATCAATCATAATTTCAAGCGGCATGATTCCCTCAAAATTCTTTTCGAAAAATTTCAGGTCTTTATAAATTGGGTTGCTTTTGGGAATGTCATCCACAACATAACCAGAAGTTTTCATTCGCGAAATCCCCCAAAAACCAAGCAATAAAATAACTGCTGTTGAAATATAAACCCATTTGCGGTATTTTTCGGTGATGTTTATAAACCAGTCGATAATATGCGACACCAATTTATACTCCAAATGCTTAACATGCTTTGCCGAGGGGGTTTTAATAAAACTAAAAATCACGGGAATTAAAATAAGGGAAAGCACAAAAAGCCCCAAAATATTTAACGATGCCACAATACCAAATTGTTTGAGCAATTCGCTTTTTACAATGATAAAAGTGGCAAAACCCAGCGCTGTGGTTAAATTGGTCAAAAACGTAGCATTCCCAATTTTAACTATCACCCTTTGAAGCGCTTTTACTTTGTTACCATGCTGCACAAATTCATGATGAAACTTATTCATCATATAAATGCTGTTTGGAATCCCGATTACAATAAGTAAAGAGGGAATCATCCCCGACAAAATGGTAATTTTATATCCCAACAATCCCAGTGTTCCCAACGACCAAACCACACCAATAAGTACAATCATTACCGGAAAAAACACGGCTTTAAAAGAACGGAAAAACAGAAATAATACTACAATACAAATAAACAATGCCAGAGCACTGAAAAGGTAAAGTTCGCTGCGGATAATCATTGCAGTAACCACCCTTATATAAGGAAGCCCGGAATAATGGAGTTTTACATTTTCATCTTTTTCAAATTGCTTTCCAATTTTCTGGATTGATTTGACCATAAGCTCACGATCCTTCGTGAGCATTTTGTCTTTGTTGACAGTAATTGCAAGCAGATAAGTGTTGTTTTCGTCGTTGTACAATAGTTTGCGGTAAAAGGGCAACTTTCTAAAATTTTCTTCTGCCTGTTTGAGTTCTGTCTGGTTTGTGATAGTATCGGGGAAAATCAGTTGAACTTCAAACTGTTTCTTTTCGGTATTTTTAATCAGATTATAGGAATTTGAAACCGATAAAAGATTTTCGACACCTTCAATTTTTGAAATGTCGTTGCAAAGTGTTTTCCATTTTTCGAATCTTTCAAATTGAAAAAATGTGGAATCCTGAATACCGATGATGATAAGGTTTCCCTCTTCGCCAAATACCTCAATAAATTTCTGGTTATCAATATAAGCTTTGTCTTTTTTTGGCAGCATCGATGCATATTCGTATGACATTTCCACCGTGCGGGCATGGTAACCAAGGAATAAGGTTAATAATGCAAGTATGGCAAGCAATAAAATTTTGTTACGAAGTATAGTATGGGAAACCCTTATCCACATAACCCTTTTTATTAAATAAGCCACGAAAATAAGACAATTATTCGGATTGCGAAAAGAGTGCGCCCATCTCCAAATCCCGAGTGAACTTATTATAAAATCATTAGCACAAATCCATATTTAGAATGATTCTTTTCGGCAAAATGAAAAGGTAAAAAATTAAAATGTTGTAACTTGAAACAATTACTTAAAAATACAGCAATGGAAAAACATCTTTCATCTCAATCAATTGCAACGGATACCGATGTTCCTTCAAAACAATCATCTTCCCTCTATACCCTGCTGGTTGGTAACGACATTGATTTCAAAGCCGAACACCAATTTTTTAACCTAACTTGCCTGTTCACAATGGCCGGCTTTTCGTCTTTCATCGTCATTAACATTATTTTTGATGTTGATCTTATACTTTCCCTGATAAAACTGTTTGTGGTTTGCACAAGTGCAATCCTGTATTATTTTTCCCGGGTTAAA
The DNA here is from genome assembly GCA_038217255.1 of Bacteroidales bacterium. Taxonomy (GTDB): domain Bacteria; phylum Bacteroidota; class Bacteroidia; order Bacteroidales; family Prolixibacteraceae; genus Draconibacterium. The sequence continues at coordinate 6,009 of JBBQPP010000210.1, forward strand.
CGTATATTTTCCTGGTCGCCCGTATTGTATTTCCTGATGATTCTGTTCAGCCTGCTGTTTATCGGGGTTAAAAACGGAGGTGTAACGGGTGGCATTGCCCCAATTTATACTGCCATACTTGCTCTCATGCTGTTTGTGATGAGCGGGGTTAGAAGAATCGTACTTCTGTCCATCTGGGTGATAAGTATTACCAGTTTGTTCGTTTTGGAATATTACAGCCCCCACATGATAACCCCTTATGCAAACATCCAGCAAAAATATGTTGACATCTTCCTCAGCTACTTTTCAGGGATCATCATTGTAGCATTCGTGGTGGTGCTGGTTAAGAAATTGTATAAAAAAGAGCAGTTGAACGCGGAAGAGTTGATTGAGAAGTACCGCAAGAGTGGTTCAGAACTAAAAGGGATAATCAACCGGAAAATGATGTTGTTGTCCATGCGCGAAAGGGACATTTGCAAGTTATTGCTACAAGGTCAATGCAATACGGAGATCGCTGACAACCTGTTTATTACCGAGGGAACAGTGAAGTCGCACCTCAATAGAATCTACAAAAAATTAGGGATGAACAACCGGGTGGAAGTTATCAACCTAATGGGCAAAATCTAACTTTTTTATAACCCCTAAAACTTGATTTTCATTGTTTCATGAAATAGCTTTACGGATAAAATGAAAAAAATTAAGAATGGAGGGCTGCCTGAGTTTGTTACGCTACTATTAAATTATCAGTTATTGGACAAACACTATCAGTTATCGTATAAAC
>JBBQPP010000211.1:0-6752 GCA_038217255.1 Bacteroidales bacterium
AGGCTATCAGCAGGTTGAAGCCGAATTAATAATAAAAGGGTTTTGCATAAAATGTAACAATCACGAAGAAAATAAATAGCAGAAATAAAATTTCGAAACGAATTAAAGGAAATAACTATGGGAAATGTTTGGATAGGTGCGATTGGCAGCACTTTTTTGGTTAGTTTATTATCATTTTCGGGAATTTTATTTCTTGCTATGCGGGCAAAACAGTTAAAACGTATCATTTTCATCCTTGTTAGCTTTGCCGTGGGCGCTTTATTTGGAAATACGTTTTTTATGCTGATACCCGAATCATTTGTTTTGATTGAAAACACCCGGTTGATTGGTTTGCTGATAGTTTCGGGACTAGTGGTGATGTTTATCCTGGAAAAATTTATTCACTGGCATCATTGCCACAATGTATCGCACGAACACGATGAGGCGCCGCTGGGTTACATAAGTTTGGTTACGGATAGCCTGCACAATTTTACCGATGGTGTATTGATTGCCGCCGCCTGGATGGCTTCGCCTGAAGTTGGTATTGCAACCACGCTAGCAGTTGTAGTTCATGAAATACCGCAGGAAATCAGCGATTTCGGGGTTTTGCTACATGCCGGATTTTCAAAACGGAAAGCGCTTTTCCTGAATTTTGTTGCTGCCTGTACAGCAATTCTTGGAGCAGTTATTACAGTTTTGCTTGGTTCAGTTACCGAAGAACTTATCAAGTTTATCCTTCCCTTTGCTGCTGGTGGTTTTATTTATTTGGCAGGAAGTGATTTGATTCCGGAACTTCACCGCGAATCTTCGGCACGTAAAAGTCTGATTCAATTGACAGCTATTTTAACAGGATTGGTTCTTATATTTTATATCAGCCTGCATCATGAACATTCGCACAACGAAAATCATGGCACCGAAACAGAAATACACAATGATGCGCATTAACTGTTCCATCAGGGACATTGACTTTCCAGATCAATGTTTTTATCGGTTTTGAAAAACCTGAATTTCAATAAAATCAAATCTGCACATATAATCATAAAGTGAAAATCCGTTTCAATAGAATAATAACTCCAATCGAATTTGATTCATTAAGTGAACTTTATATTGCAACTTTTCCGCCACAAGAACGCAGGGAATTAACTGAAATATATCAGTTGATTTCTGAAGGCGAAATCTTTATTTATCAAATAATTACTGCTAAAAACACAATTGCAGGGTTTTGCATATTTTGGGTTTTTAAAGAATTTACTTTTATTGAGCATTTTGCTGTATTCCCTGAATTACGTGGTATGGGAATAGGAGAGGGGACTCTTTCGTTTTTACAGAAAAAATTCAATATAATAATTCTTGAAACAGAACTTCCTGTTGATGATATTAGCCGGAGGCGCATAAAATTTTATGAACGTAATGGTTTTATCTTGTTGCAGCGACAATATTTCCAACCTTCTTACGGCAAAAATAAACCTGAAGTAGAAATGAAAATAATGTGCACAAAAGGAAAAATCGACAATGAAAAGCTCGGCGAATATATACTTCAAATTAGAGAAAGGGTTTATCGAGAAATTTCTTATTGAATCAGGCGCTTAACGGATACTCCAAAAATTATTGAACCCAGCTGGTTCAAATGTTTATAGAAAGATAATCAATTAGTTGCAATACGACCCTGGCCAGGGTCGAACGGTCACCTATAGGATTTTATCTATAAACATGCGATGCCGCTGGCATCAAAGAACTTGTGGTTAAAGACTTTGGTGCTATTTACAAAGTGCCTGTTTCAAATTTCTTTATAATTATTCAGGTGAGCAAAAATTCAAGTTGTACATTTGCATCTAACAAATTAATATTCAGAAACAAACTCAAGTTGAAATGATTAGACTAACCAAGGGAATGGTAACACTCAGAGAGTTTACAAGCGAAGACAAATATCGCCTGGTTGAATTGGCAAATAACCCTAAAATAAGTATTAACCTAAGAGATGGATTTCCAAACCCTTATACAATTTCGGATGCTGAGCGTTTTCTTGAAAAATATGCAAAACTTGATTCCTCGCAGATTTTTGCAATTGAATTCAATGGTGTTTATGCAGGAAATATAGGACTGCACAAAGAAAATGATGTTTACCGTAAATCTGCGGGAATCGGTTATTTTTTGGGAGTATCATTTTGGAATCTCGGAATAATGACTCAGGCTGTGAACCTGATTTGCGATTTCGGGTTTAAAACTATGGATATTGTGCGAATCCATGCCGGAATTTTTGAATTCAATCCTGCTTCTATGAAGGTTTTGGAGAAATGTGGATTTAAAAAGGAGGGCATTTTTGAAAAGTCGGTTATAAAAAATGATGTTTTTTACAATGAATTTAGATACGCAAAATTGAAACCTGAATATACCTGAAGATGTTGACCTTTAATTTTAACTTTTAAAAATCAGAATTACTTTTACCAACCTCATTTGTTAAGTTCAATTATGAAAAAATTATTCCCCGTTTTAATATTTCATACTATAGTCTTGCTTATCATTTCCTGTAATCAAAAGCCGGTAAAACCAAAGCCTGTAATCAATTCCGATTTACAGGGAAGTATCAACCGTTATAATGTTACCAATTTCGACAGCCTTGCGATTGACACATTCGTAAAATCGTTTCCTGAACTGGGTAAATATGAAAACGATGTAAGGAAAATATACAGGGGATACAATTTTCATCATATCTGGTTTGATGAAACAGGCGTGCTTGAATATGCCAACGCGTTGTATGGAAAAGTGAAAGGTATTGCCAACGAGGGCGTTTACAATGTTTTTCCCTATCAGGAGGAAATAGGTGGAATATTTGAATCAGGATCGGATAATAAATTATCGAATGTGGAAACCGAAATAATGATTACATCCATGTTTTTATTTTATGCCGAAAATGTATATAAAGGTATCGACGATAAAATGGCAACTGCCATTGATTGGTTGCTTCCTAAAAAACAAGTTTCGTATGAAAATCTGCTCGATTCGGTTTTGTTGAAAAATGGGCTTGCAAATCACAACGATTCGGTTTTAATCCGCCAATATTTTAAGTTACGTGATGTATTGAAAATATATCGGAATATTCAAAAATACGGAGGTTGGGATTCAATTTATATTGATGCGAAATTGAAATCTTTTAAACCCGGCGATACTGCAACTGCAATTGTTCAAATTCGCAAACGGCTGTTTGTTACGGGTGATATTGCAGTAAACGACAGTAGCAATATATATGACGAAACGTTGTTGACAGCCGTCAATAGTTATCAGAAACGCAACGGAAAAAAAGTACAATCTGCCATTACCCGCGATTTGATAAACCGAATGAATGTACCTGTGAGCGAGCATATTAAAAAAATAGTTGTAAACATGGAACGTTGGCGCTGGGTTTCGCCTGAAATTGCCAATGCCAGTGAATATATATTTGTGAATATCCCATCATATTCGTTACAGTTTAATCGCAATGGTGAGCAGGTTTTGGAAATGCCTGTGGTTGTTGGTAAAAGCATGTCGAAAACTGTGATTTTCAGCGGGAACATGAGTTATGTGGTTTTTAGCCCATATTGGGTTTTGCCCACAAGCATCATCAACAGCGAGGTAAAACCGGGGATGAAAAAAGATAAAAACTACCTTGCTAAACACAACATGGAATGGAATAACGGACAGGTGCGGCAAAAGCCCGGAAGGAATAATTCTCTGGGACTTGTGAAATTCCTGTTTCCCAATTCAAACAATATTTATTTGCATGATTCGCCTGCTAAAAGTTTGTATGGGAAAGACAGCCGGGCTTTCAGTCATGGTTGTGTGAGGGTAGGAAAACCGCGGGATCTGGCGATTGAAATACTTAGAAACGATACTGCGTGGACACCAACAGAAATTGATGCTGCTATGAAAGCCGACACCGAAAAATGGGTTCAGTTGAAAGATAAAATTCCGGTCTATATTGGTTATTTTACCTGTATGGTTGATGAGGATGGTGAGTTCAATTTCTATGAGGACATTTATAACATGGATGACAGGTTATATGATATACTTATTGGTTATGAAAATGATGATCAGTAGGTTAAACTATCTTGCATTTAAGTTTTGTTTACAATCATTAACGAAACATTAAGTCGAAACGAGCTTTAATTTTGATTATAAAACTTACTTTTACGCAATGAAAAAAATCTTTCTGATAATTCTTCTTATTTTAGTTTATCCTGTCCTGGAAAAAGCTGTCTCTGAAGAACCTTATGTAGTGGAAGATAAAACCGATGTTTATTCCTTTTTGAATTTATCACAATTGGGTTTATCGAAAGAGGCATACCAGTTTGCAGTAAAGGGTTTTAAAAAACTAAAACAACAAGGGCAGCTTCTCAATTCATCCATTCTGACTATTATCGATTTTTCACAATCAAGCAATAACAAACGCATGTATGTGATTGATTTATACAAAAAAGCACTGCTTTTTAATACTTATGTTGCCCATGGGAAAAATACAGGCAATGAATATGCCGATAAATTTTCAAATATTCCGGGCACTTTGCAAAGCAGTTTGGGTTTTTATATTACCGAGAATATGGCCATTGGATCAAAAGTTGGTTTGTCACTAATTCTGAAAGGAATTGAAAAAGGGATAAACGATAAAGCGCGGGAACGTGAAATCATCATTCATGGAGCTGATTATGCCACCGAAGATTTTATTAAGAAGAATGGCAGGCTTGGCCGCAGTTTTGGTTGCCCGTCGCTACCGCCCGACTTGATAAAACCTGTTGCCGAATCAATAAAAGACGGTACTTGTTTGTTTATCTACAAACATGACGACAATTATATCCGCAAATCTTCGGTATTGAATTAATCATCTTTTTTAACCGACGACTCCCTGATTACCAGATTGGTGGGTAGAATTATTTCTTCCGCTGAACCTGTTCCCATTTCAATCTGCTGAAAAAACAAACGTGCTGCTTCCCGCCCCATTTGCTGCGTTGGGTGGGTAACCGAAGTGAGCGCAGGATCCACAACTGTAGAATGAAATTCATCGGTAAAACCAACAAGGGCAATATCTTCAGGGATTCTTAAACCGTGTTTTTTTATCTCTTTCATTGCCGCGAATGCAACTGTGTCATTTATTCCAAAAATAGCATCGGGGATTTGCTGCAATCCCAGTAATTTTTGGGTGGCAAGCTTTGCATCGTTTGCATTAAGATTGGTTTCAACAAGCAATTTGGGGTTAAACTCAAGTCCACATTCTTTTAGACCTTTCAAATAACCTTCTTTTCTGTGTTTCGAAATATTCAAATGTTCGGGACCGGAGATGTAGGCAATACGACGGCAACCGTTTTCATAAAAATGGCGGGTTACGTTTTCTGCTGCTTTGGTTCCATCAACCGTAACTGACGGAACTTTTAGGGATTCGGCAACGCGATCGAAAAAAACCAGAGGGACTTCATTATAAATTAGTTTTTCAAAATGTTCAAAACTATTGGTTTCCTGGCTGATGCAAGCGATAATTCCTTCAACCCGTGTTTTGAGCAGGTTGTTCACCGCTTCTTTTTCCTTTTCAAGTGATTCGTTGGAAGAAGCAATTAAAATGTAATATCCATTCTCTTTGGCCACTTCTTCAATACCTGAAATAATGGATGAATAAAAGTGAGTAACCAAATCGGGGACAATCACACCAATCATTTTTGTTTGCTGGCGCAAAAGTCCCATAGCCAGCGGGTTGGGAATATAATTTCTGGCGATGGCAAGTTCCTTGACTTTTTGGGTCAATTCGGGACTGATAATCGGGTTATCTTTTAACGCCCTCGAAACCGTGGAAATTGAAATTCCAAGTTCATCGGCCAAATCTTTTAACGAAACAGGTCGCTTTTTCATCTCATTATAATTTATTGTTTTTTTATGGTATTCGATGGAACTCGCTGATAATGATAATCATTTGCGAGAATGATTTTCTCATGCTCGTTTCATTTGAATAGAAAATAGTGAAACACAAAAGTATGCAAATTTACCAAGGATTTTTGTCCTAAATTTTGTTGCCAGGCATGAAATGAAAACCTACAACTTCTTTATGAAAACTGTATTGAAATCCCCTTTGAAAAAGAGTTTTCTAAAAGTTGTTTTTTGTCAAAGCCTGCTTTAGGACAACAGGGGGGACAAGCCCTAAAAAAAATGATATTACTCCTATGAAATCAAGTCAAAGGGACGCGGACTTTCCAAAGTCCGTGATTTAAAATCAGGAGAAAGGATTCTCCTGGTCCCATTCATTTAAATCTATAAAAGAATTAATCAGAACTCGTCATCCTTTAAATAAACAAACAGCAAAAAATACCTTTAAAAGACCCTCAGGTATTAAATTAATGTTTTGTTTGTTTAATTTCGTTGATAATGTCAACCATTTTGCGGTACATTTGTTTTTAAAATTCAAAATTATGTCTTTAAAAACACCTTTGGGTTACATTCTTTGTAAAACAAAAAGGGTATATAGTCATAAACTGATGGCCAGATTTAAAGAAAATGAGGTTGACCTCAGTTTAGACCAGTATATTCTGTTGTTTCAGATTAATTTGAATGAATCAGTAACGCAGCAGGAACTCGCTGACCATTTACAGAAAGACAAATCGGTTGTGTTGAGACAAATAAATGTGCTGATTGAAAGGGGTTTTGTAGTTCGTTCGTGGGATGTTCATGACAAACGCAAAAAGAACCTTGTTTTAACAGAGATGGGCAAAAAAATGTTTGACGTTACAATTGCATTTTCGAGGAGTGTTTCGGATGAA
>JBBQPP010000212.1:0-6751 GCA_038217255.1 Bacteroidales bacterium
TTATTGGATTATTATCGGGGGATGTCTTCAGGCTATTACCATCAATTGAAACGATTGAGCCGGTCAAGTCACGCTTTCGGGCAACACCGTATCCAATCGCTACCACTTCTTCAAGATTAATTGATTGTTCCTTAAGTTGAATATTGATGCTGGTTTGGTTATTTACGGGTATTTCCTGAGTTTCGAATCCCATAAAACTAAAAATCAGGACTGCAGAATTTTCGGCCTGAAGAATATAATTTCCTTCCATATCCGTAACTGTGCCCTGCATGGTGCCTTTGATCAGTATGCTGGCACCGGGTACTGGCTGATTGCTGGCATCGGTAACCTTCCCATTTATTGTAAGTTGATTTTGGGCAAAGAGAATAGATACTGATAGTAAAAGATTTAAAACAATAAATATTTTTTTCATGGCCTCATAATTTTAAATAGCAGAAAATTTGTCTGTATATTAAACACGGACGTGACGTTTAATGTTGATTTGATTTCCAGAAAAGAATATTTTTCAAAAAACGTAACGAATAAGTGTTTAAATTAATTTGTGTTAATATACGCATTTCCAGCGACATAATTCTTGTATTATCGCAAATAAGAATTACATAATTCACACATTTTTGTGGATTATTTGAGCCATCCACAGTTTAATGCACTTCCCAATTTAGTTGATTTGAATCTCAAACGCATGGGGAAAACTTTAATGTAGCGTTTAAGTGAAAAGTTTGATTTCAGCAAGGAAGATCGAATTCCTGACGACCAGTTTAACAAGGTAATCTGGGCTGCTGTTAAAGGGTTGGAAAGTCCATGTCCTGTGCCGGTTCATGCGGCGTTTGTAAGTGTTGAAAAGGATGATGACGATGATTAGGGAAGTTTTCGGGTTGTCGTGGTTGTCTGGTTGTCAGGTTTGATTTAGTATTACAACAATAACAATTTTCCTCCATTTCTTCCTGGCAATTTGTTCTTCTTAAACTTTTGTTTTATCAATAAATTTTTAACGAACTGGTTATTGTTGGTTAAATGCAGTTTCTGTAATTTTTAGTTTAATGAATTCCGGTAACTGTATGCTCTCAATCTGAAAATATTAAGTGGGGATTTACGTTCTTTAACAGCTTGTACAATTGTTTACAGTTGCTGCCTATTGAATAAATTTGCCTGTGTTCTCTTTTTTCTATATTTGTGATGAATTTATTTACACTAATTTGATCAAAACTAATAAAACAAGTAACTTTTTTAAGGATAAGGCTTATTGGATATCCACATGGGTTAGATTTAATTCTGGCGACCGGTTTGCTTTTGAAGAAATTTATACCGAATTTATTGATAGTCTTTTTGCCTATGGTTCAAAAATGACACAAGATAAAGAACTCATTAAGGATTCAATACAGGATTTATTTATTGATTTATACAGATATAAAATAAACTTACGACTACCTGAAAGTTTTGAATACTATTTATTTAAATCGTTAAAAAGATTAATCCATAAAAAATTAAAAACGAAAAGCAGAACCAGGGATTTTGAGAACCAGGATTTTTTTGCATTTGAACTTACTTTCAATCTTGAGGAAGATTATATTCAAAAGGAAACCGAAAAATCAAAATTACTTGTGTTGCAGGAAATTTTAAATGAATTAAGTCAAAATAACCGGGAATTACTTTTCTATAAATTCAACAGCAACCTAACATATAAAGAAATTGGAAAGCTAATTGGAATTAAACCTGATGCAGTTAAAAAAAAGATTTACCGAATTATTATTAATTTGCGCAAAGCGTACAATCTAAAAACCTTTCATTCGGAAATTGCCCAATATTGATTTTGTGTTTTATAACATGTATTATTTTAGATAAATCATGTCCCCTTTTATCTTTTTTCCTCTCTTATAATAAAGCTACACCTAACTTATGGCTAATTACAAAGATATATTTATAAATCCTTTATATATTAAGTGGATTTTCAATCCATCCACTGAATTGGATTTGTATTGGGATAATTATTTTGAAAAGCACCCCAAAGAAGCGCCTCGTCTTTTGGAATTAAAAGCAAAACTCAGGAATATCAGTTTAGTAAATGAAAATCTTTCGGAAGAAGAAAAAATAAAACTCGCCTTTGAAATTTCAAGAAAATTAGATAAAGAAGATACAAAAAACAAATTTAGAAATCGATTAGTAAGCTTAATGAAATATGCTGCTATTGCAGTGTTGTTCTTTTCAATTGGTACCGTTGTTGTTTACATGAATGCTAAAAAGGATAATTTGACTGAGTACATTAGCAAAATGGAATTTCCTCAAAATGTTAAAAGCCCTGTATTAATATTACCAGAAGGACAAAGTGTTGAACTAAACAATCGTGAATCGACGCTTGACTACCGGAATCAGGGAGAAATTATTTTAAACAAAGACAGTATAATTATAACAACGGGAACATCAAAAATCTCTCAACTTGTAATGCCTTACGGCAGCAGTTCCAAAATTATACTAAGTGACAGTTCAGTGGTATGGTTAAATGCAGGAAGTAGTTTAATCTATCCATCGGTTTTTACTAATAAAAATAGGGAAGTTGTTTTATTTGGAGAAGCCTATTTCATGGTAAAAAGTGATAAAGACAAACCATTTATAGTTCAAACTTCTGCACTTGAGATAAGAGCTTTGGGAACTGAATTTAATGTTTCAGCTTATTCTGAAGATAATGTTATTCAAACAGTTCTTAAAAAAGGGAGTGTTGCAATACGGAGAATTGATACCTCTAAGGATGGAAATGAAATTATTCTAAGTCCAAATCAACTTGCTTTGTTTGATAAAAAAACAAAAAACACAAGTATTACCGAAGTAGATACTGATTTTTATACTTTATGGACTGACGGTTTACTGAGCTTTGAAAACAGAGATTTAAACCGGGTAATAAAATCGTTGGAAAGATATTACAACATAACTATTCAATTTGAAAATCCTTTAACAGGACAGGTAAAAATAAGCGGTAAACTGGATTTAAATCAAAATCAGGAAGAGGTATTTGAATATTTGGCGAAAGTTTCAGCTACAAAATTTGAGAAAATAGATGAGAAATATTTTAAAATAAAATAAACCGGGAAATGCTGGCACATTCCCCGGTTAACTACATAATACCATTAAAACTAATAGTAATTATTAATTAAAGTCGCACAAATTTATGGAAAAAAAATTGTTTCACGATTTTCCTGCAAGGGGAAATCTTAAAAAACTATGGCGAATTATGCGTTTATCGTTTGTATTCATATTTGTTTTTGGAATGGCGGTTTCCGCGAAAAGTTATTCGCAGGCAAAGAAAATGGACATTAATCTTGCCAATTCAACCATTGGAGAGGTTATGAAGTATGTAGAAAAAAACAGTGAATTCGTTTTTTTGTACCGTAATGAGGACATTGACCTTCAACGCAAGGTAGATGTTATTTTATCAAATGCTTCGATTGATCAGATTCTGGATCAGACGCTGGCAAAAACAAATTTAACTTACGATGTTTACGAAAGACAAGTTGTAATTCGTAAAACTCTGGATGAACCTGCAGTATTGCTCCAGCAAAAGCAAATTTCAGGAATGGTTACTGACAAACAGGGAGCACCGTTACCAGGGGTAACCGTTCTTGTTAAAAACACAACAATTGGAACAGTAACCAATAACGATGGAACTTTTCAACTTTCATTGCCCGAAAATGCAGAAACTTTGGTTTTCTCTTTTGTAGGCATGCTTTCACAGGAAATTGCCATTGGCGACAAGGTACAGTTTGTTGTTGTAATGTCAGAAAATGCAATTGGGTTGGATGAAGTTGTGGTTGTTGGTTATGGAACTCAAAAGAAAGCAAATCTTACCGGGGCGGTTGACCAGGTTTCAGGAGATGTTTTTGAAAACCGTTCAATGACGAACCTGACACAAGGACTTCAGGGAGTTATGCCAAACTTAAATATAACACTCCTTGATGGAAGGCCAAATCAGTCTCCCAGTTATAATATAAGAGGTGCAACTTCAATCGGACAAGGGGGAGATGCTTTGGTCTTAATTGACGGTGTAGAAGGCGATCCAAGTTTAATTAATCCAAACGATATTGAAAGTATTTCATTACTGAAAGATGCTGCCTCAGCTTCAATTTATGGAGCAAGGGGTGCATTTGGAGTTGTGCTGATTACAACAAAAAGTCCGTCAAAAGGAAGAACCAATGTTACGTATTCGGCTAATTTCTCTGTTAAAAATCCGGTTGTATTACCCGATTATGTGTGGGATGGATACACCTGGGCTAAAATGTTTAACGAAGCAACGTATAACTGGGAAGGTTCTTTCCCTAGTAAAGCAAACAAAACTATTCGGTTTTCTCAGGAATATCTTGAAGAGCTTAAATACAGGTCGGAAAATCCGAATGAATTTACTGAAAAATGGGCAATAGACCCTTCAAACGGTGAATACGTCTATTATTACAGCACGGATTGGTATGATGAATTATACAAAGATTTTACCACGTCCAACGAACATAATATTACTGTTTCCGGAAGTTCCGATAGAACCAGTTATATGGTTTCAGGTCGATATCTTGGACAAAAAGGAATTTTTACTTATAACTCTGATGATTATGAAATGCTTAATTTTAGAGCAAAGGGTTCAGTTCAGGTTTTTCCCTGGTTGAATGTTGATAATAATTCTCAATATTCCGATATGACTTATCACACTCCATTAAACGTAGGTGAGGGAACCGGTATTTGGAGAAATATCTCGGATGAAGGTAACCCAATGTCACCAATGTTTAATCCCAACGGAACTTTAACCCACACATCTGTTTATCAGGTTGGAGATATGTGGTACGGAAAAAACGGATACGACAATAATAAACGGGTTTTTAAAAGCACTACCGGTTTTACGGCTAAATTCCTTGAGGATAAACTTAGGGTAAAAGGTGATTTTACCTTTCAAACAACAGATGATAATGAAAAAAGAAAGCGAGTTCCGGTCCCTTATGAAAAAAGTCCGGGAGTAACTTCTTACGTTGGCACCTCTACCAATGATCTTAGGGATATTTGGAGGGAAACAAAATATCAGGCGTTCAATGTATATTCCGAATATGAGAGCACTTTCAACGATGTTCATTATTTCAAAGCAATGGTTGGTTACAACTATGAACAATCTTTATATAAAAAACTAGAAGCTGAAAGAAATGGTCTTATTTTCGAAGATGCAATTGATCTTAGTTTGGCATTGGGTGAAGATATAAATGTGGATGGTAGCTATACTGCATGGAATATTCTGGGAGGTTTTTCAAGACTGAATTACTCTTATAAAGATAAATACTTGGTTGAAATTAATGCTCGGTATGATGGTTCGTCCAAATTTCCATCGAATGAAAGATATGCTTTTTTTCCATCCTATTCTGCAGGATGGAGGGTTTCAAACGAATCGTTTTGGAACGTGCCTGAAAACTTAATATCTAATCTAAAAGTCAGGGGATCGTACGGTTCATTGGGAAATGGTAATATTGCTGCGTATGTATATCAGGAGATATTTAATATAAGTCAATCAGGGGATATTCTTGGTGGCAGCAAGCCACAGTTTACAAGTCGGCCGAGTGTACTTCCCGACGGGCTTACCTGGGAAACTTCAACAACATTCAATGTTGGCCTGGATATGTCAATGCTTTCCGATAAGTTGTTATTTGTTGGAGATTTGTTTCAGCGCAACACAACCGATATGTTTACCATTGGTATGACACTACCTGCTGTTTTTGGGGCAACCGCACCAAAAGGAAATTATGCCGATATGGAAACCAAAGGATGGGAAGCAACTCTTACCTGGAGAGATAAATTTAATCTGAAATCAAAACCTTTTAAATATGATGTACGCCTCACGCTGGCTGATAATAAAGCAGTTATTACCAGGTATAACAATCCCGATAAAAATCTAAACGATTATTATGTTGGGATGGTAGTTGGTGAAATTTGGGGATATACTAATGAGGGATTTTTTAAAGATCAGGCGGATATTGACAGCCATGCTGATCAAAGCAGGTTTAAATCCACAAACGCCGGAATTTACTATCCCGGAGATATAAAGTTAAAGGATATAAGTGGTCCAGATGGTGTTCCAGATGGTAAAATTGATCCTGGAACCAACCGCCTGGATAATCCAGGTGACCGGAAAATAATAGGGAATTCAATGCCGCGATTCACCTATGGAATTAACCTGGGAGCGGATTGGAACAGCTTTTTCTTCTCCGCATTTTTTCAGGGTGTAGGCAAACAGGATTGGTGGCCAAATTCCGAATCAGCTCCGTTCTGGGGGCAATACAACAGGCCATATAATTATCTTCCTGCCTGGCATCTCGATAATCATTGGACTCCGGAAAATCCGGATGCGTATATGCCAAGATATGTAGGACGAGTTGCGAACCGTTCGGGAGGAATTCTGACAGACAATCCGCAGACCGCCTATTTGCAGAACATCGCTTATATCAGGTTAAAGAATTTCCAGTTTGGATATAATTTACCCCAAAAGCTAATTTCAAAAATTGGTTCCGAGAATGCAAGAGTTTATATCTCCGGTGAAAATCTTTGGACCTGGTCGCCGCTTTATAAAATTACTCGTGATATAGATGTTGAAAACACTGGACCGTCGGATTTGAAATTATCAGATGGTGGCGCAGGAGATGGATATAATTACCCAATGCTGAAAAGTTTAAGCTTTGGATTATCTGTTACATTCTAATCTAAATATTTAAAAACTATCATCATGAAAATACAATAT
>JBBQPP010000213.1:0-6746 GCA_038217255.1 Bacteroidales bacterium
CAGCAAAGATAAAACTTCACGTTTTGGTTGAAAATACAGAAACAGTGGAATTTTTGGCAGAAAAGGCAACTCAACCCCTTGGAGTTTGGATTAAAATTGATACAGGAAATAACCGAACAGGGATCGATCCTTCAAACACAAGTCTCATTGTAGCGGTGATCGATAAAATTGCAAAAAACGAAAAACTCAAATTCAAAGGTTTTTTAACACACACAGGAAATACCTATAGTGCCAGTTCTACTGATGAAATTTTTAGCCGCCATTTTGATGCGCTCCTAAAATTGAAATCATTAAAACAGAAATATAAATCAGCATTCTCCGAGGTTGAAATCAGCATGGGCGACACGCCGGCTGCCACACTTTGCACAACTTTCAACGGTGTTGACGAAATCCGCCCGGGTAATTTTGTTTTTTATGATTTGATGCAGCAAAACCTCGGTGTTTGTTCATTTGATGACATTGCCGTTAAAATGGTTTGTCCGGTTGTGGCAAAACATATTTTGCGAAACGAAATTGTAATTCACGGAGGAGCAGTACATTTTTCGCGGGAAGAAATAATAAACATTGACGGGAAAAGTATGTTTGGCCGGGTTATTATTCATAAAAACGGCAAAAAAACAATGCTCGACCCAAGGAACTATCTCTCGAAACTCTCGCAAGAACATGGCATTATAAAAGTGGCCCAAAAACAGTTCAAAAATTTCAAAGTTGGCGATTTGGTCGAAATCATACCTGTACATTCCTGTTTAACAGCCAATTTGATGGGACATTATTACACCGCAGATGGCGAACTGATTGAAATGATGCCAAAATATTGAGAATAAAGACAATAAAGTCAAACTCCGGGTATTTTCACATATGTTAGTGAAGCTTAAAAATTTGAATTACATAAACGCCCTTTGCCACGGAATACCGGCCAAAACAACCACTAACGCAATCACATAATAAATAGCGGCACTTCGGTGTTTTTTCCAGGGGGCAACATCTTTTTTCGATTTTGCGCGACCAATGTGCACCAAAACCAAAGCAATTACCATCATTAAAATATGCTCAACAGCATAAAAACGGAGGTCAGCATTTTTCATGGCTGCGCCGAAATCGTTAAATGCGGCTTTTGTGATTGGGCTGACAAGGGCATACAATATCAATCCAACCAAAAACTGGATATCCATAAAAATAGTTAGGAGTAATCCTGTTAAATTGTCTTTTTTGTTCCATTCGCGTTTTCCAAACCAACCAGTCAAAGCGAATAAAACTGCTAAAACCAAGGTTATCAAAACCAACCAGCGAAACATGTTGTGGGTGTGCAAAAGTCCGGTGTACATATTTATTGTTTTAAATTTCTATTGAAACGTTTTAAAAGGGTTTTAGTTGAATGAACAATGCAAAACCATATCAAATGTTTTTAAATTTATTTTTTTGTCGATTCAATAACGCCCCTGAAATAGCCAATAGATTCAGCAATTCCCATAAACGGGTTGTCCATATCCTTTTCGTGTTCAAGACTGCAAACACCAGAGTATCCCACTTTACGGAGCATTTTCACAAATGCCGGAAAGTCGATCACTCCCCTGCCAACTTCGAGTGAATAACCCAGCTTTGTTGTTCCGGTAACATCCTTAATATGCACATCGAAAACACGTGTTTGGTATTTTTTCAGGTCGGCAACCGGGTCTTTGCCATTGCGTGTGTCATGGCCAATATCAAGGCACATCCCAATTCTTGGGTCGAGGTCTTTTACATGATTCCAAACATCTTCGGCATCGGGATAAATTTTTATATCAGGCCCGTGTAGGTGAATAGCATAGTTAAAATCATATTCTTTCACTTTCTTATCGACATAAGGGAGAAGCTCAACATTGGGTACACCAACAATCAGTTTTACACCAACCCTTTTTGCATATTCAAATGCTTTGTCTATTTCCTCTTCGGTTTTCATGTAAATTGGGCCAACTGCGTAACCTGTAACATCGCTGGCTTTCAGTTTTGCATGAAAAGCTGCAATTTCTTCATCGGTACTTGTCATCGGTAAATGAAAATCTTTGATACACAGGTAATGTACATCAGTTCTTTTCAAGGTTTCAAGCGTTTTATCAAGGTCGAATTTCACAAATGTGTAACCTGCCATTCCCACTTTGAATTTTTCCCCGGTTTCGGGTGGCGGTTGGGGTCCCGGTTTTGTTTCTTGTGCGTTGCAAACAAATGTGACGATTGCAAACAAGAGTATCAATGCTGTTGATTTCATTATTGATTGTTTTTTAAATTTATTATTAATGAAAACAAAGCTAAGAAAATAAGCAAGATGGTGTTGTTTTTATATCTTAAAAACTACCCTCCCATTTCCAGGAATGGCGCGATAAATTGCTTTGGCATCTTTATCGTCCAACCAAATATAAAGAGTTGGCACATAGGCTTTTGGAAGCCAGCTGTTTTTTAATTTTTCGATATTGTATTTTAAAATATCGTTTTTAAAGTTCATGTCTAAAAGTGAATCCTTTCCCAATCCTACCCCTGTGATTACCACTTCGATATTGTTGTCAAGAACAAATTGCCAAATTATTGGAGCTTCGGGAATTGTATCGTGTTTAACTAATTTTACCTCGTTTTCATTTTTTGGAGCCTTCACCCTTTTAATCGGTCGCTTCACACTTGTCGATTGTTCTTGCACGATTTTAGAAATAGCAGTAAAATCAAGGTAAGCAGCATAATTTGGCGACTCGATAAAATTTTCTGGAATTTGTTTCAAAATATCGGCCTGGAGTAAAACTGTACCTTTCAATTGTACCAGAACAGTGCTGTCGGCAAGATTGATACCCAAATTGAGCGAATCGGATTTTGCCAACAAAAGTTGTTGTTCCATCCAATGAACCTCCTTCATTTTCTGTTCAATTTCAGGAAGGTTCCAACCTGCATCATTAAAATCGTTATCAGCAAAACTCAATGTTTTTTTGTTGACCACCAGTTTTACCGCATTTTCAGCTTTAATAAAACGCACAATTGTAAAAGCTGACAAAATCACAAATACAACTAAAACTATAATAAAGCCGACTTTATATTTTTTTAATAAATCCCTCATTTTCAGTATTTAATAAATAAAAACTTTTGCGCCTACCGGAAGTGTTTTGTAAACAGCTTCCAAATCATCATCGAGCAATCTCACGCACCCGTGTGTAACAGGCGAGCCAATCAAGCGCTGGTACAAGGTTCCATGGATCATGTAACCATCGCCGAGGGTTAAAGCATAGTCGCCCAGCACATTGGCTTCGTACCGCGATGAATGTCCGCGTGACGGCACCGGCAAACCCTCTTCAATAAAAGCCCAGTCAGGTTTTGTCCAAACGGGGTTGGTTTTTTTGCCCTGCACCGTCATCACACCTTTTGGCGTTTCAAACATGTATGATTTGGTACTATCAACTTCAAGTGAAATAAAACTTCCTGTCGAGCACTTACCCTCACGTATGATTTCGTTGTTTTTATATAATTCGAAAGAGTTGTTGGTGGTATTTATGACCAGGAATGCATTGCCAGGTGTTAGCCGCTGCATCTTTTTATCCAAAAGATTGAGCTTTTTGTTTAGCGTTTTCAATTCAGCTTCCTGATTAAAAGCCGTATCAATTGAAGTTTTTTTACTTAGTCCCGCTTGATATTTTGAAAACTGGGTTTTTGGGACAACCTGCACATTTATATAGGCAAACAGTGCAAATAACCCAACTATCACGATTGTAAAAAGCAGGAAGATGATATATTTTTTGATCTTTTCCATTTTAATTTAAATAATCTGCAAGAGGTAATCTTGAGCCCACAATAACAACTGTGGTATTAACGCTTGTCTGGTTAAAAACAGCATCCATTTCACTGTTTCCCAACGCAATGCAACCATCTGTCCAGTGAACACCCTTCCCGCCGTCACCGTGTATTTCAATCAATCCGCCAATGTAGGTATTTTTCGATATTTCGCCCGATCTTACCATTTTATTAAATCTCCGTTGATCTTCACTGTTCGGATAATTAATGAGCAGTGCCTTGTAATATTTTGTTTTTGCACGGCCCTTTTTTTCAAGTATTTTGTACACTCCTTCAGGAGTAGCTTGGTCACCAGCATATAACTTGTCCCCCATCCAGCTTTTACCGAATTCCGCTGAAAATATTTTAAACTCTTTACCACCCTTGAGGATAATCAAAGATGATTGTATCTTATCTACAAGTATCACAGTTTGCCCCTTTTTCGACAGATTGTATGCCAATTTTGTATTTTGTTCCCATGTTGGGTAATCTTTGTAAAATTCTACCAATTTAAAATGTGCAATCTTTTCAGCTTGAGAAATATTATCTGAAGCATTTTTGGCAAGTTTTGTTGCTTGCTGAAAATCTTTCTTTTTATATTCAATTTGTGCTTCGAGAAATTGTGTTTTCCCTTTATTAAATGCGATGATAGTAGCTTTAACCAACACAAGGTTTTTATAATATTTTTCGAACTTTATTATTTGAGTTTTTAAAGTTGACAATTGCGATTCAACATTTCTTTGAAGCTTATCTTTAACACTACTTGCTTCTTTTCCGGCATTTGAGCTTTTATCGATTGATTTTAAAGCCAAATTCCGTGTCAGCGAATAGTCCCGGAAAACAAAAAATTTACTGTTTTGGTTTTCCCACTCTTTCATCGACCAATTGTACAAACTCTCGGCTTCCTTTAGTTTTTCGTTGGCATAACGACCAGCCATCTTGTTTTTTGCTGATGCCATTGACTCACGGGCTGAATTTATTTCTTCAATTGGTGGTTTCACAGTTATATAAATAAAACCCGAATAACCAACAGCCAAAATTAACACAATAACAAACAGATAAATAAAAAAAGTGGTTAATTTCTTCACCGGTATAATTTATATGAAAAAGCCGGGGTTTACAAGCCCCGGCATTTCTTTTTATTTTTTAAGCTGCTTAAAATTTAATTTTAGCTTTTTCCAAAACTGTTTTCAATTCAGTATTGATATCGGTGGCTTTTTGTTGAGCAGCGTTTACTTTTGTTTGAGCACTAAGCAAGTCGCCATTTTCCATTAAACCAGGCACTTCAGCAAGTGAAGCAGTGATACCGGCTAAGTCAAGTTTGATAGCTTCGATAGCTTCTTTACCTTCTTTGCCCCTTGGTGCTTTTGCAACCAATGCGTTGTTTTCTTCAATCAAAGCTTGTGTTGCAGCTTCAGCAGTAGCAACTTCGGTTTTGATTTCTTCTTTTCTAACATCGGTTTTTGCAACCAATTCAGTAGCCTGAGTTGTAATTGTAGCCAATTTTTCTTTTGCTGAACCGTAGCTTTTGAAAAGTTTTGAAGACTGAGCTTCGATTTCAACCATTACAGCATTCAATGAATCCTGAACAGCAAGAAAATCTCCCTCAACATAAAGATCAGCCTGAGCTGATTTTGCTTGTTCCAATGCAGCTTTAGCGGCATCAATTTCAGCTTGTGGTGCTTTACCGCAACTTGTAAAAATAAAAGCGGTAGCAACAATCGATAATACATAAAAAATCCTTTTCATAATTCTAATCATTTTTTTTGTTAATATTTCTTTTGAATGTCTATTCTATCTCATTCATGTATTTTGACGGTATGGTGACATGAAGTAACACCCCAATGAAAAAAAAATTGTAATTTTCCAAAATATTTCTGTAATCCATCTTCATCATTTAACATGAAAGGTTTGAAAAACAGCAACATATCGGACGAACAAATAGTTGAAAGAATAATTGGCGAGGGAAAAAATGAACTCTTCGAAGTGCTGTATAAGCGCTATTTTCCTAAAGTCAACGATAAATGTTACAGTTTTTTTAAGGACAAGCAGAAATCGGAGGAGTTTGCAAACGACATTTTAACAAAGGCATATGAAAAGTTAGAGAGTTTTAAAGGAAAATCCTCGTTTTCGTCATGGCTTTACTCCATAACTTACAATACTGTAATTGATTTCCTCCGGAAAAAGAAACAATTGCATTATCCAAACTGGAACCAGGAAAACGAATTACCTGAAATTATTGACGAGTCGGGTACCGAAATATCTGAAATCAGCTATGAAAACTTATTGATCGTTTTTGAAAAAATTCACCCCGAAGAAAAAGCACTGTTGATGATGAAATATCTTGACTTACTTTCAATCAAAGAAATTGCCATATCGCTTTCTACCAGTGAGGATGCGGTTAAAATGAGGCTAAAAAGGGCACGCACACGGGTCGTTTATCTCTATTTTAAAATGTTCGGGAATGATTAAACTTTGTTGTTACTTTTTTAAAGTCGTTCGTCTAAAAGCTTGAAACATCGGTTTTCGCCAACAGGTGTATTTAAGTGAATTATCAAATCTGAAAGAAGAATGAAGCTACCGTTTAAAAATATTTTTAAGAGCCAAAAAAAATCAATTCCCGATTCTGTGAAATCCAGGTTTTCTTCCAATTTCCCAAATGCAAAAAATATAGAATGGGAACAAAAAGGTGCAGTTTACGAAGCCATTTTTTATTTAAACGACATTGAACACATTGCCTTATTTTCTGAAAATGGGACATTGGAAGAATACCGAAAAAACCTTTGGCTCGGTGAATTGCCCGAAAACATTAAAACCGCAGGTGCGTCATTTGGCGAAATCATGAACGGAATTATCATTTTTCGTGGCGAAGATATTTTATACGAGATAATCATCCGCGACGAAAAACTCGATCGGTTTGAATATTTGTTTGATAAAAATGGTGAGGTGTTGAAATTGCAACT
>JBBQPP010000214.1:0-6737 GCA_038217255.1 Bacteroidales bacterium
TGTTCTAAAAAAATCATCAGGAGCTGGATGTTTATAAGCCCATCTTTCAATATATTTTTTAAAAGCATAATCAAAACGATCGTGGCCTAAAATAACTTCACGAAGCAAAACCAAACCAAATGCTGGTTTAAAATATTCAATTGGATGCCTGTATTTTTCAGGAAACTGATCAGCACGTGCCATCATAACAGGTGCGGCAGAATCCTTCAACCAGGGAATAATTTCATCAGCAGGATTACCCTTCCCCGGTGCGTATTCGCCGTCTCGTTTTGGTGCATATTCGCCATTATTAAATGCATCGTCAGCATAAACATCAATAAAAGTATTAAAACCCTCGTCCATAAAAGCATAGCGGCGTTCATCACTTCCAACAATCATTGGGAACCAATTGTGTCCAATCTCATGAGCCGTTACCCAATAAAGTTCACCGGCTTTGTCATTTATTCCGTCAAAAACAATTCCGGGGTATTCCATCCCCCCCGCCATGCCTGCTTCATTTACTGCTACCGGATATGGGTAGACGTACCATTTTTTAGAAAAATATTCTATTGATTTTTTTAAATATTCTGTGGCTCTTCCCCATGCATCTTTGCCTGCACTTTCCACAGGATATACTGACATAGCCAATGCTGTTTTACCTCCGGGTAAATTCACCTTCGCCGCATCCCACATATAAGCTTTGGAAGCCCCGAATGCCACATCACGCGTGTTGTACATTTTAAAATGCCAGGTAACTAACGGGTTACTATTTTTTATTGAATCATTTTTTGTACTGTCAACTATTGTCGTATCATTTTCCGTGCTGTCAACTATTGTTGAGTCATTTATCACAATGCCGTTTGCTTCATTTTCAGAACGAATCATAACAGTACTATCGCTTTCCCTGGCTTCCGCTAACCTCGCAATTTGCTCTGGCGTCAACACCTCATTTTCATTTTGCAATTCACCGCTGCCTGCTACTATCATGCCGCGGGGCACTGTAACGGTGTAATCGAAATTGCCATATTCACAATAGAATTCACCACTGCCTAGAAACGGTAATGTGTTCCAGCCCTTAAGATCATCATACACACACATACGCGGATACCATTGAGCTATCTCGTAAATTTTCCCGTTCCTGGTAGGGAAAAAATCGGTTCTGTCGCCAAACCTACCTGGAATTTTATAATAATATTTTATGTGGATATTGACCGAATCACCAGGGGATAAAGATTTTTGCAACCGAATTTGCATCCTTGTGTCATTGACAATAAAATCAGCATCTGTCGTTGTACCCTTTGCTTCAAGGGCTACTTTTTCAAACTGGAAACCATCGGTAAACCCCTCACGCTGGGTCGAATAGAAATTCGATCTGGCGTCTTTGCGATACGTATTTTGATCCAATTGCAACCAAAGGGAAGATAAAGAATTTGGGCTGTTATTAAAATAATGAATCGTTTCCGTGCAGGAGAGCACATTTTCAATTGTATCTATTGAAGCATGTAATGTATAATCAGCGCGGTTTTGCCAATATTTAGACCCGGGAGCGCCACTTGCTGACCGAAATTCATTCCCGTTTTTTGTAAAAAAGTTTTGAGCAAATAATTCATGCGGATTAAAAAGAGAGGTGTCCTTCTTTTGCGCAACTAAAGAATTACAAAAACAATAAAAAACTACTAAAAGAAAACTGTTTCTAATATACATACTGAAAAATTATTTTAAATAAAATAAAAAACGGAAGTTCTGACAAATGATTTGTTTAGAGAAAAAAAATATTGAAGGAGCTTTTTGCCACGGATTGCACAGATTTTCACGGATTGTTTAGCCACGAATTTCACCAATTAGCACGAATTGAAAATTCATTTTAGGTTTGCCTTAAACAGTAAACGAAATCAAATATTGATGATTTTTATTTTTGAATTTGTATGAATTAGTATGTAACCTTTTATCAAAATCGTTTTATCTTGTATCTACTGGCTTTACAAAAATTGAAATAATCAATCCCACACTTACAATTACATCCGTAATATTCCAGATAGTTCTGCCTAAAGCAACTTTTATAAATGGTTGAAATAATAAAGCCAAAGCAACATAAATGATAACTTCTGTTTTTTTATCTTGTTGGTAGCTGTAATAGGCTAATAAGGCAAAACCTAACATGCCGATGAAACGGATGGCTTCGTAATAGCCGTAAGGCATTTGGAAAAGGCAGAGTAAGAAAAGAATGACAAGGAGGACTTTGATTCCATTGTTTTTCATGAATGAAATATATAATTTTACGTTTCAGTGGTTTCTAAATATTCTCTTATTTTTTTAGAATTTATTTCTAGTGTTTCAATAGTCTTATCAATTTCTATAAGTTGTTTGTTCAAGGTTTCCGCATATTTTATATTGGCTAATTTAATAAAATTAACTTCAATTTTTACTTTTGAAAGTTTTTCAAGTAACAAAATAAATTCTGGCGGTATTTGGGATTGATTTTGAGAGTTAAATTTTGAAATTATTTCATATACCGGAACGCAAAGAGTATCAACAAATTTTTGAATATCGCTTTGGTCTTTCTCTTTACTCCAAATGCTTATAGGCTCTTTTAATTCTGCTTTAAAAGTTTCAGGCATTTGTAATTCCTCAACTAAATAATCAACCCTTTCAATAAGATTATGAATTTCATCACCAAGTATATTCAATATTTTCTTTCTATCAAAATCATTTATTGAAGCTCTCTCTGCTTGCTTTATGAGTTCATTGAACATTTCAAACAACGTATCTAAACAAGTAACTATTTTTTGGAATTCTACAGTTGTCTCTTTTTTCTTTTCAAATTGAGCTATGTACGCTAAGTAATATTCTTCCAAATTTAATTTTTCTACAATACGCTTTATGTCATAATAAATAATCCATTTAATAAGATGAAACTTTACCGGTTCTTTCTTGAATTCGATGCTTGTTTCTTGAATACTGTCTCTATTGGATTTTACTGTTTTAATTGAACTATTAATAAGGCTTGCTAAATATCTTAATTTTTCGGTTTTAGTTTTTTCTTTTTGCCTACGTTCCTTCCCTTTGTCTTTATAAAATGCAATAATAAATAATGCTATTGTTATGAAATTACCAATTATGCTCCCATAATTTTTAAACCAGAGTCCCATTTTTATTATTATTTTAATCTTCCCAATATTGTTCGCCATTAACATCAATAAAGCCAGACTTTCCATTAATTTTTACTTGGGCTAATCCGTTTTTAAAATTTTCATTAGACTCAAATATACAAGGAGCCGCAACAGTTCCATTCTTATGGATATATCCCCATTTATCAGCGATTTTTGTTCTAGCAATATTTTCAGTAAAATCATCTAAACCATCATAAACACAAGGGATGATGAGTTTGAAATATTTATCCACAAATCCTAATTTACCGTTTATTTTTATACGAATATATCCTTCCTTTTTAAAGTCTCCCAAGAATTCATAATTAAATGGAATAATGGTATTATTCTCTGAATCAATAAAACCCCATTTTCCATTATAGCAAACCCTAGCAATATTACTTGCGTTAAAAAAGTAAACGTGATCATAAATAAATGGAATAACTGTTTTTCCAAATTTGTCAATAAAACCCCATTTGCCGTTTATTTTTACACCTGCTAAACCTATTGGAGAAAATTCTGTTGCATTTTCGTATTTACATTCGACTATCTCTTCTCCACTTTTATTAATAAACCCTACTTTTTTGTCAATTGACACATAAGATAAATCATTAACGAAATATCCCTGATTATCACCAAACTTGAAAGGAATAATAATTCTGTTATTTTTATCTATGTAGCCCCATTTATTATTTTTTTTTACACAAGCCAAATTATCATAGAATGATCTAGCATTTTCATATTCGCAAGGAATAACAATGTTTCCCTTTTTGTCTACAAAGCCATATTTATTATCATTTTCAATTATCGTAAGCCCATCATAAAATTCAGGGAATACAAAATCATTTGTAAAAGGAAATAATTCCTTCCCTTTTACATCTATCAAACCAAATTTCAATTTAGAGTCAATAGCTATTCCCACTAGAGCTATATCATCAATGAAACTATTTGCATAATCATATTTACAAGTAATTACTATTTCGCGATTCCGATTACAAAATCCCCATTTATCTCCTTTTCGGTAAGGAATTAATTGAGGTTCTATGGTTGCCAATAATTTATTAGTAACACTAATTGCATTACCAACTCTTTTAATTAATCCGCCTTCATATTTTATAAGCTCGTTATTTTCCATAAGCTAAAGCAAATGCGGGTCTGTACATTGCAGGTTGGAGATTTTATTAAAGTCATCAGTATTGTGGGTTATCAGTGTAAGGTTGAAAACCATAGCTGTAGCGGCAATAATAGCATCGGGAATTTTTATTTTGTATTGTTTTCTCAATTCAATGGTTTGGTTAATTATCGCATCATTCAAATTAAAAATAAAAGAGGCTTCTACAAATTGATCAGTAAAATCCCTTTCCCTGGCACCAGGCGTATTAAACCCTAATAATTCAATTTTTGTAATAACAGATATTGAAGGCCGGTCATCTACAATAGCACTAATTGCTTTCATCCCACTTGAGGGCAAACTCCCCTTGAGATAATAAATAATAGCATTGGTATCTAATAAAAACATGGTAGTTATCAGAATTGTTTTTTCAATCTTTCATCCCACTCATTGCGGCTTTCTTCAACATAACTAAGCATGGCATTGGCAGTTTCTTCAGAAAGTTTCCCTGCCAGCCCGGATAATTTTGTTTTCGGTTTTATAGGCCTTGTTTCAAGTTCTTTCAAATCTTCATGTTTTGAAGTAAGCATTTCCCACTCATCAATTGGTATCAGCACCGCAGTTTGTTTTCCAGATGCATCTGTGATATAGTGTAGTGGCATAAAAATTTATTTAGTTATTACAAATTTAAAGTTTTCAATTTTCCAATTCATTTATTTGTTGGGTTAACTTTTCTTTTGTACTTGCAAAGTATTCATCCCAATCATCAATACCACTAATTGTTTTGTAAGCATCACTTTCTTTAATCAATTGCATTTCCTGCTGTAATTCACTGATTCTTATTTTTAATTTTTCAATTTCAGTTTTCATCAATTGCTTTTCATTAATAGCATCTGATTTATTCACAAAGAAATTTCCTTTCTCTAAATTTTCTAAAATCTCTTTTACTTTTTCAAGGTCATTTCTTTCATAAGCCGCATTCAATTCAGTAAATAATTTATCAGCCAGTTCTTTCTGGTCTTCACTCACCACATCAGGATGGCAAAGTTTGCTGGCCTTTCTATATTTTTTCTTTATTTCAATCAGTTCTTCTTCTGTAAGCTCAGCTATCTTTTCATATTTACTTGTCTCAAATTCCTCGCTATAATTTTTATAATCTTCTTCCGCCTCAGTTTCTTTAGGTGTTCCCTTAGCTGTGTTTTTTCTGAATTTTAAAATCTTTAAAATCAATTCGCCTAATTCATTATTGTGCCTTACACCAAACTCGTGAATCAATTTTTCCAGGTCTGCTTTCTCTTCAGAAAGCTTATTCAATTTTGCTTCCAACGATTTTGCTTCCAGTTTTAAACCCTCAATTTCCGGGTCATTGTACACAGAAAGTCCGTTGTGCTGATTAATAAATGTTTCAATGGAAATTGCAGCCTGGCTGTAGGATTTATCTTTCAGCAAAACAATTATTTTTCCTAAATCAGGTGTTATCTCTGCTTGTTCTAATTTAGAAACGTGCGATGTTATTTCGTCTTCCTCTTCTAAGGATATTAAGGTTTTAATTAGCTCAAGTCGTTTAATAATTTTGGTAAGATTTGCATTTTCAAGAGTTGGCATAAGCAGTTTTTTTTCCTATAAATGTAATAAAACAATAGAAGTATTCTGAGAATCCATAATTCTAAATAAAGATTGATAGGCGAAAAAGAAATCTTTGGAATTTGTTGTTTTACTGGAAAAAAACGAGAATTTATTTTCAGGTTTACAAATCCTTAGCAGGCACTTTTTTAATGCCGCCTTTTTTATCGGAAATTACAAGATACCCGTTGCGGGCTTTTTCTTCAGCAATTAGTTTTTGAGAAACTTTTTTAAGACCCCTTTCGATGGCCTTAGATTCTTTTTCAGCCGCTAAAGAAAATTCAATATCATTTTTATTCTTTGCCATTTCTAAAAGTTGGAAATTAACTTTCCGCTTTTAATAATTAATTAACTTCTGCATCATTTCATCCAACCTTGATTTCGCCAGAAAGATTTTTTCCAGCTCCGCATTAAATGGAACCGGTGTATCCAAGGAAGCACAACGCATTACCGGAGCGTCTAAAAATTCAAAACAATTCTGAGTAATCCATGCAGCTACTTCTCCACCAATGCCACCGGTGAGTGTGTCTTCATGAAGAATTAAAACTTTACCGGTCCTGTTCACAGAATTCCTGATCGCTTTGTAATCTAATGGCAGCAAGGTTCTCAGGTCAAGAATATCTATTGAAACATCAGGATGTTTGTCAGCGTATTCAGTTGCCCAGATAACGCCCATGCCATAAGTGATAATACTAACGTCAATACCTGAACGCACTTCACGTGCTTTGCCAATTTCCACTTCATAATATGCTTCCGGAAAATCAGCGCTTACACTTCTATACAATGCTTTATGTTCAAAAAATAGTACCGGGTTTGTATCATTAATTGCGGCAATCAATAATCCTTTAGCGTCTTCAGGCGTAGAAGGATAAACGACT
>JBBQPP010000215.1:0-6707 GCA_038217255.1 Bacteroidales bacterium
GGTAACAGTTGTACCATTTAAAGTCACATCAAGTATAGGAATCAGAATACCACATTTTTTAAAAGTATTCGCATTATTTTTGAATTCAATGTTTTTTAACAATTTTAGTTAAAAATTGATCTTTTTACTAATCCAAAATAACAACAGACAATATAAATTGTTTAGCAAATTCATTTTTCAGCAAATTATTTTTTTTACCCGGGATAATAAGGGTATGTATATTTAGGTGATTCTTAACAATTAAGGTTGCAATAACAGCTATTACCTCTCCAGTTAAAAATATATGCTTGAACTCAGGTTAACTCGTTTAATTTTCGGGTACGGTAAGTGCTTTTTCCATAGCTACAAGCTCTCTTTTCCGAGAATTGTCGTAACGTGTTTATGCGAAAATCTTGTAATTTATTAAGGATGATGGGGTTTTAACTACAATAAACATTTAAAAGAAATAAGACAAAATTGTATAGACAAATATCTAAGCAAGCGTGCTACACCAAATGCTGCATTAATAATAATGAAAAAGCCGACTCTTTAGTCGGCTTTTCTTATACAAGGATTTTGAAGATCAATATTAACATGGAGCTTTTGTATTTCCGCTTGCTTTTTCATGAAACCAGCTAAGTGGGAATGATGAAGGTCTTTCCAGTGGAAGGCCATAAATACGGTCGTAAACCAAGGAGGCAAGTACTCCCAATGAACGAGATACTCCGAACAATACGGTGTAGAAATTATGTTCCGTAATCCCATAATGATTTAAAAGTGAACCGCTGATTGCATCAACGTTTGGCCACGGATTTTTTTTTTTTCCTGTTGCTTCAAGAATAGGAGGTGCCACCCTGTAAATGGCATTTACCGTATTTATCAGTTTATCGTGTGCAATATATTTTTCTGCAAACTGTTGTTGAGCTGTAAATCGCGGGTCGGTAATCCGTAAAACGGCGTGACCATAGCCCGGAACAACACGTCCTTGTTGAAGTGTTTCTTCGATATAAGCTGCAATTTGTTCATCGTTTGGCTCATCATTGCCAATTTGCTCAATCATTTCAGAAATCCAGTTAATAACTTCCTGGTTGGCAAATCCATGCAACGGTCCGGCCAAACCGGCCATTCCTGCTGCAAAAGAATAGTATGCATTACTCAAAGCTGAACCCACAAGATGTGTAGCATGAGCAGAAACATTTCCCCCTTCATGATCAGAATGAATTACCATATACAAGCGAAGCAACCTTTTTACTTCAGTTGATTCAAAACCCATCATGTGCGCAAGGTTTCCGGCCCAATCCAGATTATGGTTTGCTTCAATATGTTTGCCATTATGGTACATACGCCGATATATATAAGCTGCAATCCGCGGAAGACGTGCGATAAGGTTCATCACATCTTCGTACATAAAATCCCAGTAGAATTTTTTGTTAACACCTGCGCGATAAGCTTTTTGGAAAACAGATTCAGGCGCCAATGCTGTTATTGCTGTAATAAACTGGGTCATTGGACGACTGTTTTTTGGCAGCGCATCAATTACATCAAAAACATGCTGTGGTACATGCGATCGGGTTGACCAATCTTTTGAAAGGTTTAGAACGTCCTCTTTGTCGGGAATTTCACCAATTAACATAAGATAAAACAAGCCTTCAGGGAGTGGTTCTCCTTCATCTTCAATTTTAGGCAGTTTTTTCCTTAATTCCTGAATGGAGTACCCTTTAAAACGAATACCCTCGTTTGCATCAAGCTTCGAAGTTTCGGTAACTAGTGCCGGTATTCCTTTCATTCCCGACAGCACCTGATCAATTGTTACTTCGCCAAGGACAACATCACCATGATCTTTTCTAATTCGCTGAAATTCAGCATTGCATTTGATGGCTTTTTCGTAAAATCTGTTTTTAATATACTCCATTTTAATTGATTTATTTGATTTTTTTTAATGCATATTTTTAATAATCTCATCGGCAAATTCCGATGTTGTAAGTAAAGTAGCTGCTTCCATGTGAGCAAACAAATCGGAAGTTACGCGTCTTTTTGCAAAAGTGTGTTCCAATGCGTCGTAAACATGTTCAGCGGCTTCATCCCAACCCATATATTCAAGCATCATCACACCAGAAAGTAACAATGAACTGGGATTAGCATTACCAGTTCCGGCAATATTTGGTGCCGTACCATGAGTAGCTTCAAAAATGGCGTACCCACTTTTGTAATTAATGTTTGCACCTGGCGAAATGCCAATTCCACCAACCATTGCAGCCAATTGATCCGAAATGTAATCACCATTTAAATTCATTGTTGCAATTACAGAATGATCAAAAGGGCGTAACAACGACTCCTGTAAAAAAGCATCTGTGATTACGTCTTTTATGATAACTTTTCCGGCTTTTTTGGCTTCGTTCAATACTTTTTCGGCATCTAAAAGCCCTTTTTCCGATTTTATTTTTTCGAATTGCCGCCAGGTAAATGTGTCATTTTCAAACTCATTTTCAGCTAAATCATAGCCCCAGTTTTTAAATGCACCTTCGGTAAACTTCATGATATTTCCTTTGTGAACAAGTGTTACCGAAGGCAACTCGCGTTTAATGGCATATTTAAGTGCAGCACGAATCAGTCTTTCAGAACCTTCTTTTGAAATCGGTTTTACTCCAAATGATGAACTCTCGGGGAAACGGATTTTACTGACCCCCATTTCGTTAATAAGAAAATCCTTGAATTTTTTAGTGTTTTCGGCTCCCACCATGTATTCAATTCCGGCATAAATATCTTCGGTGTTCTCCCTGAAGATGTGCATATCAACCAATGAGGGATAACGAATGGGGGAGGGGACACCTTTAAACCAACGAATTGGGCGCAGGCAAACAAACAAATCCAAAGTTTGCCGCAAAGCCACATTTAACGAACGGATTCCTTCACCAACAGGTGTTGACAATGGACCTTTAATGCCGATTAAGTATTCTTTAAATGCTTCAAGTGTTTCATCCGGAAGATGTGTGCCGGTTTCTTTTAAAGCCTTTTCACCGGCCAGAACTTCTTTCCAGGTAATTTTTTTTGATGTTCCGTAAGCTTTGGCAACTGCAGCATCGATAACTTTTTGCGAGGGCACTGTAATATCCTTGCCAATTCCATCTCCTTCAATAAATGGAATTGTCGGAAAATCCGGAACTACTATTTGACCGTTAATTATCTGTACTTTATCTGTCATTTTCCAATTCTGTAAATGCCAAAATAATTAATTTTTTGCTCGAAACAAGTTGTTTTGTTAATTTAATTTTTTGCTCAAATTTTCATTCAGCGCTTCAAGGAAACCTTCGGTAGTCAGATAATGTTCCTGTTTCAAATCTTTCTCGTGTATAATAAGCGCTAAATCTTTTGTCATCTTGCCACTTTCAACGGTTTCAACACAAACTTGTTCCAGTGTATTTGCAAAATCTATTAATTTTTGGTTGTCGTCTAATTTTCCACGGAAAGCCAAACCACGTGTCCATGCAAAAATTGATGCAATTGGGTTTGTGGAGGTTGGCCGACTTTTCTGGTGTTCGCGGAAGTGACGGGTAACTGTGCCATGCGCTGCTTCGGCTTCCATAATTTTTCCGTCGGGTGTAATCAAAGTTGAAGTCATCAAACCAAGCGAGCCAAATCCTTGTGCAACAGTATCACTTTGTACGTCGCCATCATAATTTTTACAGGCCCAAACATAACCGCCTTCCCATTTCATACAAGCAGCTACCATATCGTCGATTAACCTGTGTTCGTAAGTTATTCCAATTTCATCGAATTTTTCTTTAAACTCGGTATTAAAAATTTGCTCGAAGATATCTTTAAACCTTCCATCATATTTTTTAAGTATTGTATTTTTTGTTGAAAGATAAAGCGGCCATTTTTTCTCAATCGCCTGGTTCATGCACGACCGTGCAAATCCACGGATTGATTCATCAGTATTGTACATTGCCATTGCCAAACCATCACCTTCAAATTCAAAAACTTCGTGCGAAATTGGTTCGCTGCCATCTTCAGGGGTGAAAGTTATGGTAAGTTTCCCTTTTCCTTTGGTGAGGAAGTCAGTTGCACGGTACTGGTCGCCATAAGCGTGACGGCCAATGCAAATAGGTTTTGTCCAACCGGGAACAAGGCGAGGAACATTACTGCATATTATTGGTTCGCGAAAAACAGTTCCACCCAAAATATTACGGATGGTTCCGTTGGGCGATTTCCACATACTTTTTAGTCCAAATTCTTCAACACGGGCTTCGTCGGGTGTGATTGTTGCACATTTTACACCAACACCATATTTCTGGATTGCATGCGCCGAGTCGATTGTTACCTGATCGTTTGTAGCATCGCGGTTTTCCATTCCTAAATCGTAATATATTAATTCGATATCGAGATATGGCAGAATTAATTTTTGTTTGATGAAATCCCAGATTACCCTGGTCATCTCATCACCATCGAGCTCTACTACAGGGTTTTGAACTTTAATTTTTTGCATAGTTTGTATTCTTTAATTTTTGAAATTTGTTTTAAGTCAATAGTAATTGGTTCACAGACATGACGTTGTCAGGAGCTACGCACGCTGACAAGTCTGTCGCACAATCCATCTCCTTTTCTCCCTTTCTTCCATTCACGCATTCCTGCCTTCTCTCATTCACGCATTATTATGTTTCCGTATCAGATTCAACGCTGAACCGGCTCTAAACCATTCAATTTGCTGGTTGTTGTAAGTATGGTTCAATTTGATTTTATCGGTAGTCCCATCTGAATGAACTGCTTCAATTGTAAGTGTTTTTCCCGGTGCAAATTCCGCTAAATCAATAAAATTGATGGTGTCATCTTCCCGGATCAAATCATAATCTTCCTCATTTACAAAGGTTAAACCAAGCATCCCTTGTTTTTTAAGGTTGGTTTCGTGAATTCTTGCAAATGATTTTACAATTACGGCAATCACACCAAGATGACGAGGTTCCATTGCAGCATGTTCGCGCGAAGAACCTTCACCATAATTTTGGTCGCCAACTACAACTGTTGGTATTCCTGCAGCTTTGTAATTACGCTGAACCGCAGGAACAGTATCATATTCACCGGTAAGCTGGTTTTTCACCTTATTTGTTTCGTCGTTGAAAGCATTTACAGCCCCAATCAGCATGTTATTTGAAATATTATCAAGGTGACCGCGAAATCGCAACCATGGACCTGCCATTGAAATATGGTCAGTAGTACATTTCCCTAATGCTTTAATCAGCAACTTTGCTCCGCTGATATTTCTTCCATCCCAGGGTTTAAATGGATATAACAATTGCAACCTGCCTGACTCAGGCGAAACAGAAACCTGAACTTTTGAACCATCGGCTGCGGGAGCCTGATAACCAGCATCCTCAACCGCAAATCCTTTTGAAGGCAACTCTTCGCCAACTGGTGGTTTTAATTTAATTTGCTCTCCATTTTTATTTGTAAATGAATCGGTTATCGGATTAAAATCAAGTCGTCCTGCAATTGCCAGCGCTGTTACCAACTCGGGTGAAGTTACAAAAGCATGGGTATTCGGATTTCCATCAGCACGTTTCGAGAAATTTCGGTTAAAAGAATGTACAATCGTGTTTTTCTCCCCTTTTTCGGCGCCTTTTCGCGACCACTGTCCGATACAAGGGCCACAAGCATTTGCAAAAACTTTCCCACCCATTTTTTCGAATGTCGAAATAAATCCATCGCGTTCAATCGTATAACGCACCTGCTCCGAACCAGGTGTTATTGTAAATTCAGAAACGGTTTTAAGGTTTTTTTCGACGGCCTGTTGTGCAATTGACGACGCCCGCGAAATATCTTCATAAGATGAGTTGGTGCAGCTTCCAATTAATCCAACCGAAATGTCCATGGGCCAGCCATTTTCTTTGGCAACTTTACCCATCATCGAAATAGGTGTAGCACGGTCGGGAGTAAATGGACCGTTTATATGTGGTTCTAATTTCGACAAATCTATTTCAATTACCTGATCATAATACTTATCAGGATTTTCGTAAACTTCAGGGTCGGCATCCAAATAATCTTTTATTTTGCTGGCATATTTTGCAACCTCTTCCCGGCCGGTTGCCTTTAGGTAACGTTCCATACTTTCGTCGTAGGCAAAAATACTTGTGGTAGCCCCAACTTCTGCACCCATGTTACAAATTGTTCCTTTTCCGGTTGCTGAGATGGATTTGGCACCTTCTCCAAAATATTCGATAATAGCGCCGGTCCCACCTTTAACAGTAAGGATTCCAGCCACTTTTAAAATCACGTCTTTTGAGGCTGTCCAGCCATTTAATTTTCCGGTGAGTTTAACACCAATAAGTTTTGGCATTTTAAGTTCCCAGGCCATTCCGGCCATTACATCCACGGCATCCGCGCCGCCAACTCCAATGGCAACCATACCTAATCCGCCAGCATTTACAGTGTGTGAGTCGGTACCAATCATCATTCCACCGGGGAAGGCATAATTTTCCAAAACAACCTGGTGAATAATTCCGGCACCCGGTTTCCAAAATCCAATTCCATATTTATTTGAAACCGATTCCAAAAAATCGTAAACTTCTTTATTTGCTGTTTGTGCAACTCCTAAATCGGTTTTACCGTCAACCTGAGCCTGAATGAGGTGGTCGCAATGGACAGTTGAAGGCACAGCGGTTGTTATTTTGCCCGAATTCATAAACTGAAGCAGCGCCATTTGAGCAGTTGCATCCTGCATGGCAACCCGGTCG
>JBBQPP010000216.1:0-6680 GCA_038217255.1 Bacteroidales bacterium
AACTTCTTAAAGAAAAGGAAATCGATTTTGTGGTTTTAGCAAGATATATGCAAGTGCTTTCGGGCAGTTTTGTAAATCATTACCCAACCAAGATTATAAACATCCACCATTCATTTCTACCAGCTTTTGCAGGTGCAAAACCTTATCATGCGGCTCATCAGCGCGGAGTAAAAATCATTGGGGCAACAAGTCACTATGTAACATCTGATTTGGACGGGGGACCGATAATTGAACAGGATGTTACCCGTTGCAGCCACATTGATACAGTAGAAAAACTGATTCGCAAAGGGCGTGATTTGGAAAAAATTGTACTTTCGCAAGCGGTTTATAAACACTTGCAACGCAAAATACTTGTTTATCAAAACAGGACGGTTGTGTTTAATTAGGAAGAAGATGCGGGTTGCAGGTGTCAGGTTGAAGATGCTGGATACTGCCCGCCCGGACGACCCGGTCGGACGGGGATGCTGGATACTTTCGTACATTGTAAATAGTAAATGATACAAATCGAAACTTTGAACTCGGAACTTTGAACAAAAAAAAATATGAAGGATCTACTTACAATCATATTTCTATCCACTTTCTCGCTTTGTGCTTTTGCCCAGATAACAAAAGTGCCTGTGCAGAATATTCCGGATGATTACGGTTACCTTGTAAAACAAGGTGATATTATGCCAGAAATTGAATTCAATCTTACAGATGGAAAAACTATAAAAACAAGTGATTTAAAAGGTAAAGTCGTTATGTTGCAATTTACTGCAAGTTGGTGTTCGGTTTGCCGAAAAGAGATGCCACACATAGAAAGTGAGATTTGGCAAAAACACAAAAACAATAAGAATTTTGTACTTTTCGGTGTTGATATGGATGAACCTGTTGAGAAAGTAAATAAATTTGCCGCTGACATGAAAATTACCTACCCACTTGCTTTGGACCCCGGCGCCAAAATATTCTACACTGTTGCCACAAAAGGTGCTGGTGTAACACGCAATATTATAATCGACAAGAGTGGTAAAATAGCATACATGACCCGACTTTATAAAGAAGATGAGTTTAATGAAATGAAGGAAGTGATAGAGTTGTTGTTAAACGCCCCACCCAACTAAGGGGAGGAGCTAAAAACATCAAATGAAAATAGTAATCATAAAATACAACGCAGGGAACATCGAATCGGTTAATAATGCCTTAAACCGTTTAGGAGTAAAAGCTGAAATAACGGCCGATCAGGAAAAAATCAGGAATGCCGATAAGGTTATTTTCCCGGGTGTTGGGGAAGCAAGCACTACGATGGAATATTTACGTAATCAGGGGCTTGATAAATTAATTGTATCATTAAAACAACCTGTACTAGGCATTTGCCTGGGTTTGCAACTCATGTGCTCTTATTCTGAAGAAAACGACACCTTATGTTTGGGGATTTTTGATGAGAAAGTAATTCGTTTTATCCCAAAGCCTGGAGAAGAGTTTATTACAAAAGTACCACACATGGGTTGGAATGCGATTACCAATTTAAAAAGCAGGATTTTTTCAAATGAAACAGAAAACCAATATGTTTATTTTGTGCACTCCTATTATGCAGGAATGGGCAAAGACACTGTTGCAACTTGCAATTATATTAACCCATTTAGTGCTGCCTTGCAAAAGAATAATTTTTATGCAACCCAGTTTCATCCCGAAAAAAGCGGAACTGTGGGCGCCAGAATATTGGAAAACTTTATAAACCTTTAAACGTAGTAAAACTTATGGATAGGATTACAATTATAAAAGTAGGCGGGAAAGTGGTCGAAGATCCGCAGTCATTAAATGCTCTTTTAGATCAATTCAGTAAAATATCAGGTCAAAAAATATTAATTCATGGCGGTGGCACAACAGCTACCGAAATAGCCAATAAATTGGGAATTGAAACCAATATGGTTGATGGAAGACGCATTACAGATGCGGCAATGTTGGACGTGGTTACAATGGTTTACGGTGGTTTGGTAAACAAAAAAATCGTTGCCGGTTTGCAAGCAAGAAATTGCAACGCACTTGGTTTGACTGGTGCTGATTTGAGTTTGATACGGGCAAAAAAACGAATTGTTGGCGATGTTGATTTTGGGTTTGTTGGTGACGTTGAGGATGTTAATTCACGTGAATTACGGATACTTCTCAGCGAAAATGTGACTCCGGTAATTGCACCGCTTACGCATGACGGAAACGGACAGTTGTTAAACACAAATGCCGATACTATCGCATCGGAAATTGCAACAGAATTATCCCGTTATTTTAATGTAAATCTGTTTTTCTGTTTTGAGAAAAAGGGGGTGATGCTGAATCAAAACGATGAAACATCCATGATTTACGAATTAGATTTTACTCTATTTCAGCAATATAAAGACGAAGGAATCATCAATTCAGGCATGATACCCAAACTTGAGAACGGATTTAATGCAAAAAAGAAAGGTGTAAGAGAAGTACTGATAACAAATGCACAAAACATTGCAACTGGCAGAGGAACGAGATTAATTTGACAACATAAATAAAATCTTCCTTTTATTTTTATTCGATTTTGAAAGGCTTTTTATCCCGTTTATTATATATAGTTTTCCTTTGAGACCAAATACATACTCCAAAAAATATCAATTGATTTATTGATAAATGTCAAAATTTTATTAAGTTTCCATCCTTTAAAATGATATAACAATATAATGTTAAGTACATTATATTCATTTACATAGATTTATATGACGAATTCAACTGATAAGGATTGCATTGATTGTGAGAAAGGCAAAAGCTGCTGCAACATGAATTGCTTTGTAGAAAACGAAGCAAATATTTTCAAATCATTAACAGAAAAAGAATTACACTTCCTGGTTGATAAAAAACAGCAAATAAAGTATAGTGTAAGAGAAACAATAATCAAACAAAATACCTCTTCTACTTTTGTTATTTGCATGAGAGATGGTTTGGCAAAAGTTTTTATTGAAGGAGAAAAAGGAAAAAACCTCATTGTAAAAATAATTGGCAGAGGAGATTTTATAAGTGGAGGTGGTCTTTTCAACGGAAATGTGCAACATTTTACAATTTCTGCACTAACTCCGGTTACATGTTGCCTTATTGATGCAAGTAAACTCAGCAACCTTTTTGCTGAAAACAACAGTTTTGCAGTAGAATTACTCCGCAACCACACCAAGCAGAACAACTACCTACTTTCGAAAATGGTTAGCTTAACACAGAAATATATGCCGGGCCGTGTAGCCGAAACATTGCTCTATTTAAGAAACGATATTTACAAAAAAACGAAGTTCACCATCGACCTTTCACGCCAGGAACTTGCTGACATGTCGAACATGACAAAAGAGAGTCTTGTCAGGATACTCCAACAGTTTAAAGAATCCAATGTCATTAGAACTCAGGGCAGTGACATAGAAATAGTGGACGAAGGTTCCCTAATCCATATTAGCAAAAATGGTTAAGTTGATATTTATCAATTCCTGACAAATCATTTATCATTCCCTCAAAACTTATATATCACCAATAAACCCGCAATTCATCCGGCTTTCGGTTGTATTTTTATCCCCTATAAAAAACACAATAATTAAAAATTATTTATTAAATCTTATTGTTATGAAATACAACTCGCTTTTAAAACTCGTTTTATTCGGATTTATCTGCGCATTTATTGCCACATCATGCGTTAAGGAAGGGCCAATGGGACCCGCAGGCACGGATGGTACCAATGGTACTGATGGTGCTGATGGTGCTGATGGTGAAATTACATGTTTGGCCTGCCATTCAGGTAACAACATGGATTCAAAGAAGGCAGAATTTGCAATGTCGGTACATAGTTCTGGGGCAATCGCTGTTGATTATGCCGGTGGACGTGCAAGTTGCGCACAATGCCATTCACATGAGGGTTTTACCCAATATGCCGTATTCAATTCAGTACTTGGAGATATTACAAATCCATCAGCATGGGAATGTAGTACTTGCCATGGATTACACAAAGATTTTACACCCGACTTTGCATTACGTTTAACAGCTGCTGTAGTTTCTGGTGCAGACAATGTAACTGTATTGGATTTAAAAGGAAACAGCAACCTTTGTGCAAATTGTCACCAAACACGTACAGCTGAGCCAAATAAAGCTACACCAGGCGAAACTTTCAGAATTACAAATACACATTATGGACCTCACCATGGTCCACAAGCAAATGTTGTTGTTGGGGTAGGATTCGCTGAAATACCTGGGGCAGTAGCTTATCCTGCACCTAATACATCAAAACATTTAACTGAGGCTTCATGTACAGGTTGCCACATGGCTCCTTTCAGCAAATCATCAGGCGGACATACATTTAATCCAAATCTTGATGCTTGCAACACTTGCCACGGTGCAACCAACACTGATTTCAATTACGGTGGTGTTCAAACAGAAGTTGAACATTTACTTGAAACATTAAGAGACAGACTAGTAGAATTGGCTGTAGTGGAATATATTGAAGCTGATGCAGCTTATGAACCAATCGTAGGCACATACCCAATGGTTCAGGCTCAGGCATATTTCAACTGGATTGGTCTTGAAGAAGACCGCAGTATGGGTGTTCACAATCCGAAATATGTAAAAGCTCTTCTTCAGAATACTATAGAAGCTTTACAATAAAAATTAAAATGATATAAAAAAGACTTCTGGTAAGCAGAAGTCTTTTTTATTAATTTCAAATTAATTAAAATAATTGCCTCACAATAAAATCATTTTTCCAGATTTTATTAGTGGCAAATAAGTTTTTTCTTTTCAATTATAAAATAAAAAGCAAATGAAAATCTTAAAATTACTACTGGCAGTTTTTGTAGTAGCCTTGCTATTTAGTCAGTGCGAATATAACTTTATTGTACCCGAAGCAATTACTCCGCCCAATCCGGACGGCGATCCAATAAGTTATTCGACACAAATACAACCCATTTTTACAGCGAAATGTATTTCGTGTCATAAAACAGGTGGGACCATGCCTGATTTGACAACAGGAAATTCATACAATCAGGTTGTTCCCGGCCATGTTAATTTGACAACCGCGGAGGAAAGTGATATTTATAAATTCCCTTCGCCAACGTCTGCTGTGCATGCCTGGAAGAAATATAGTTCGAACGAAGCGAATATTGTTCTAACCTGGATTAAAGAAGATGCTAAAAATAACTAACCTATTAAAAAGTCAGAAAAATGAAAAAATCAATACTATTCTTACTATTAACAGGATTTGTTTTTAGTTATACCAATGCACAGGAAGCAGTCGAAAGTTACCCGGTAACAACATTTGGGAGTAATTATATTGTAGATGATCAAACCACAACGGTTTTTGACAAAAAAACCCTGGGTTTTGCTATTCAGCACAAATTTGGCACGATAGACAACGGAAAATCCGATTTGTGGGGTATTTACGGAGCTGCTACAAACATAAGACTTGGCCTTGACTATGTTCCAATTAAAAATCTTCAAATTGGGGCTGGTATTACAAAGATTAAAATGTACACCGATTTAAATGCAAAATACAGCTTACTTCAACAATCAAGCGACAATAAAGTCCCGCTAAGTGTTGCGGTGTATGGTGTTTTGGCAATTGATGGCCGCAATGCAGATGCATTTGAAACAGGCAAAGTTACAGATTCAAAAGCAAATGCAACATCGAAGTCAATTTCCTTTACAGACAGATGGTCGTATTTTACACAGGTAATGGTAAGCAGGAAATTTGGTGAATGGTTATCAGTTCAGGGAGCTGCCAGTTTTACACATTACAATATGGCAAAAATGGATGCCGATCATGATTTGATTGGATTACATGGATTGGCAAAAATTAAAATCAGTCCGCAGTCATCGTTGACATTTAATTATAATGCACCTTTGAATATTCAGTCAATTTCTGAACAAACTGAAGTGCCGGATTATACCCCAACAATGGCACTTGGTTGGTATATATCCACATATACACATGCATTCCAGATTTATATTAGCAATGCACCAGGAATGTTGCCAATGGACAACATGATGAATAACAGAGCAAAATTTGACAAAGAAGGTATTGCAATTGGTTTTACCATTACCAGGCTTTGGGCTTTTTAGCATAAAACCGAAAATATTTTAAAATGGTAATATCTTTCCTTATTGATATTACCATTTTTCATTAAAATCAACCAATTATTTAGATATTAAAACATGAATAAAGGATTAATTTTCATAATAATTTTATTTTACATTAGCTCAATCAGTTTGAAAGCTCAATCAGTTTATGACGATGCTAAAAACCACGTTTGCCTGAAATGCCACTCCTCTCAAATTATTTCATTTCACAATGATGTTATTGACAAGGAACAGAAGAAATTAATGAATCCATATTACATCGTTGACACTATTGCCATAAAAAATGGAGTTCATCAAAATTTTGATTGTACCGATTGCCACTCTTATGAATATTCAACATATCCGCACCTTGCCAATCTGAAACTTGAACCAATGGCGACATGTCTCGATTGCCATGGAGGTGATCCTACTTTTGCCACTTATCAGTTTGAAAAAATAAATGAAGAATTTCAGAAAAGTGTCCACTTCAAAGTTAGTGGTGAAGATTTTACCTGCGGAAAATGTCATAACCAACATACTTACCACCCAACAGCCAGAAACAGTGGAGATGTAATGGAAATTGTTGCCTATAGCAACGG
>JBBQPP010000217.1:0-6649 GCA_038217255.1 Bacteroidales bacterium
TACCAACTTTTATATCTTCAGAAAGCTTAAAGAAAAGGAAGTTCGTGTAACAACACTAGCACGTGGAGTTTCGGTGGGCGATGAGCTTGAATACACGGATGAAATTACTTTGGGGCGTTCACTTGCCAACCGCGTTCTGTACGAAGGCTCAATGGGAAAATAATTTGAAACAAATATCAGAATTGAATCAATTTTCCGTTATCCAAAATGAATAATTACTTTTGATAATTAAACTAAAATAACTACGGTCTTCCCCCCGATAGCTATCGGGGTTCCGACTTTTTTACAACATGAAACTTTCAGTAATTATAGTCAACTACAATGTAAAACACTTTCTGGAGCAGTGCCTTCATTCGGTTTACAAAGCTGCGAAAGGTATTGAAACGGAAATTTTTGTTGTTGACAATAATTCAGTTGACGGTTCGGCACAGTTAATCCGAGAGAAATTTCCCGACCTTCATTTTATTGAAAACAAAGAGAACGTAGGTTTTTCACGTGCAAATAACCAGGCTATTAGAATAGCTAATGGAAAATATATTTTATTACTCAATCCCGACACGGTTGTTGAGGAAGACACTTTTTTGAAGGTGATTGATTTTATGGAAAAACACCCTGATGCAGGCGGATTGGGCGTAAAAATGATTGATGGTAAAGGTGCTTTTTTGCCTGAATCAAAACGTGGGCTACCAACTCCGTGGGTTGCATTCTATAAAATGTTTGGGCTATCGAAACTGTTCCCCAACTCCAGGGAATTTGGTAAATATCACCTTTCATATTTAAACGAAAACGAAATTCATGCTGTGGATGTTTTGGCGGGCGCTTTTATGTTAATGCGCAAAGAAACTCTTGACAAGGTTGGTTTACTCGATGAAACATTTTTTATGTATGGCGAAGATATCGACCTTTCATACCGTATAACTTTGGGCGGCTACAAAAACTACTATTTCCCCGAAACAACCATCATTCATTATAAAGGCGAAAGCACAAAAAAGGGTTCGCTTAATTACGTAAAGGTTTTTTACAACGCTATGATAATTTTTGCCCACAAACATTTTTCGGGCGGGAAAGCTGGTATTTATGCATTCATCATTCAAATGGCAATTTATTTCAGGGCATTTATTTCCATAACGAAACGGGCTTTTGAAAGAATTTATTTGCCAATTCTTGACGCATTGCTAATCTTTTTAGGATTTCTTTTTATAACTCCATATTGGGAAACTGCTCATTTTGGGAAAGCTGATTACTACCCTTATGAATTTATGCAGGTTGTGGTACCCGTTTATATTTTGTTCTGGCTTTTGGGGATATTTTTTTCAGGAGGTTATAATATTCCAGTCAACTTGTACAAGTTAGTGCATGGATTGTTTTGGGGTTTAATTTCTATCCTGCTGGTTTATTCGCTGGTTGATGAAAGATTTCGTTTTTCCCGGGCTTTGATATTACTTGGATCTGCATGGGCCGTTTTTATTTTGGTGCTGTTCAGATTAACTTTTCACTGGTTAAAAATAAAGCGATTCAGGCTTGACACAAAACGGATTAAACGCATTGCAATTGTTGGTCATTCAACTGAAGCTAACCGGGTAAAACAGTTGTTGGAAAACACCCAAATCCGGTCGGAACTGGCTGGTTTTATTGCCCTGGACAATTCCGATAAAGGACAAAATTACATCGGTCAATTAAATCAACTTTCAGAAATCATCAGGATAAACCGTATCAATGAAATTATTTTTTGTGCCGAAAATATCAGTTCTGCTCAAATTATTCGTTCCATGCTCGATTTGACTCTACTTGATGTGGACTACAAAATTGCTCCACCTGAAAGTATAAGTATTATTGGCAGCAACTCCATACATACTGCAGGTGATTTGTATGTGGTAAATGTTAACGCAATTTCAAAACAATCAAATAAACGAAACAAAAGGATTCTTGACATTCTTATATCACTTTTCTTGTTGATTATCAGTCCGATTACAATCTGGTTCTTTAAAAACAAATCCCATTTAATGCTAAATATTTTCAGTGTTTTAATGGGCAATAAATCCTGGGTTGGATATATTTCTGAACCCGGTTTATTTGAAAATTTACCAGTATTGAAAAATGGAGTTCTTGATCCAGCCAGTCTTTTTGCTGAACTTCAATTGGATACAGAAAAGAAATCGCAATTGAATATGATTTATGCCAAAGATTACAGTATCACAACCGATTTGGAAGTTTTGCTGAAAGGATGGCACAATTTGAATTTATAAGTGCAGGAAATCACTACATAAGGTTCTGTATCAAATATCCAGCATCAATTATCCCGTATCCAAAATCAGAATTCAAACTTAACCCCGGTTATTTTTTCCGAAAATTCCCATAGTTTTTTTGCATCTTCCAATTTGTGCGATGCTTCATTTGATTGTACTTTTACCGGATAACCTTTCATTTCGTTAAACCCGTCTGGTCCGTAATATTCTCCACCTTTTACGGTAGGATCAACTGCGGCGCGGATTTCAGGCAGCGCACCCATTTTTTGTTCCTGGATAAATGGCGACATTAAAGGTTTCAAAATTTTGAAAATCAGTTTGTCTTCAAGATATCTTGCGAGGTTTGTATTTGAAACTCCCGGGTGTGCAGCAACTGCGATGCTGTTTATTGCTGAAGTTTCAAATTTTCTTTGTAATTCGTATGTGAAAAGTAAATTCATAAGTTTTGATCGCCCATACGATTTCA
This sequence comes from Bacteroidales bacterium, assembly GCA_038217255.1. GTDB lineage: Bacteria > Bacteroidota > Bacteroidia > Bacteroidales > Prolixibacteraceae > Draconibacterium. The sequence goes on from JBBQPP010000217.1 coordinate 2,713, forward strand.
TTGGTGAATAACCTATTCCGTTTTCAAAAAGCAAGTTATTGAAATCCATTTTTCCTTGTTTGTGTGCCATGCTGCTCACATTTACAACCCTTGAATTGGGTGTATTTTTTATCATTTCGAAAAGTTGGCCAGTCAATGCAAAATGCCCGAAATGATTGGTTCCGTTTTGGGCTTCCAATCCATCTTTAGTCAGGAAATACGGTGTTGTCATAATTCCGGCATTGTTTAAAAGAACATCAATCCGATTGTATTTCTTTTTAAAATTTTCAGTAAAACTTTTAATTGATGAAAAATCCATCAGATCGAGTTGCAATACGGTAATGTTCCCCTTTACTTCACCAATATTGGTTTTGGCTGTTTCGCCTTTTTCAACTGAACGGCTGGTAAGAATTACCTCAGCACCATTTTTTGCAAATGCTTTTACCGATTCGTAACCCAGACCGCTGTTTCCTCCGGTTACAATGATTACTTTTCCTTTTAACTCAGGAATATTTTCTGTAGTCCATTTTTCTTTACTCATAATATATTGTTTTATATGTACTTAACAGTTTTAATGGCTAAGTGTTTAAATATCGGATAAACTAATAATGTCTTTTGGAGCGAGTACCTTTTTTGTATATTCTTTGTCAATTGAATTAACCATCGCCAACCCGATTTGTGTTGTTGTTACCACTGAATTTGGCGACATTGCTTTTATAACTTTAACCAGCCACATAAAATAATCATACATAAATTGATAACTTTTTGTTGCAGATTTTATTCCTTTTAAAGGAATTATCATTCCCGGTCGAAACATAAAAGCCTGTCTGAATCCCATCTTCAACAAGTCGTTTTCAGTTTTACCTTTTACGCGCGCCCACATTGCTCGTCCTTTTTCCGATGAATCGGTTCCCACACCTGAAACATAGTTGAACGTCAATTGCGGATTTATTTCGAAAAGTGTTTTTGCCAATGCCAAGGTAAAGTCGTAAGTAATTCGTTTATATTTTCCTTCCTTCAATCCGGTAGCACTAACTCCAAGACAGTAAAAACAAGCATCATAACCTGAAAGTTGGGATTGAACCTGGGAGAAATCAGTAAAATCTGTATGAATCAATTCCTTTAACTTAGCGTTTTTTAATCCAACAGTTTTTCTGCCGATTACCAAAACCTCGCCAATTTCAGCATGATCCAGGCATTCCAATAAAACACCTTTTCCAACCATTCCGGTTGCTCCTGTGATTATTACTTTTTTCATCATTCTGGTTTTAAAGTTATAACAGCCAATTCGCTAATTGTTCCAACGCGCATGGGTGGGCCAAAAGTGCCTGTTCCCTGCGATACAAATATTGTTTCATAAAAGTTGTATTGAATCTTGTTTATAATTTTTTGCTCTCTCTTTTATCCACACCCTCATACTAAAAAATACAGGAGCGAGCATAATTATGCTTAACAGTCCAAGTAACAATATGTTACCGATATTCAAAAGAAGCAATGCAATTGAAAAAAATGCTGCGATAATTGTAACTCTGCGCCCGGTTTTAAAAATGTTTGAATGTTCTTCTGAAATTTTAATGGTTAATAAAAGAAGAGCTATTGAAAGGTACGAAATTGCAACTGCCCCTATTAGTAATACTTTTGCACCGTCTTGATTTTTTTCTGCAACATCGATAATATTCAGAATGGCAGCTCCCGTTGCGGTAATACCCATCGTTAGCGGTAAATGTAAATAGAGCCAACCCGTTTCTGCGATTAGTCCTTTGCGGGGCGAATTCATTGCTACTGTATCGAAATACAACCACCAAAGTCCGATGGCAACCAACATACCCAAAGCGGCAGTAATTCCAACATGAAAATCTAAATGATGATACGATGCCACACCTTGAATTACTCCAACAATTACTTCGCCAAGCACAATAATTGTAATCAAACCAAATCTTTCAACCATAGATGAACTGATGGTTGTAGCCTGATCGATTTGTTTTTGCATTTTTGGTTTTTTGCGACTAATCAGAAAAAGTGCAAGAGGAAAAATCAGGATAAGAAAAAGTGATCCTCCCCAAAAGTAAAACCGCAAGTTTGTCTCAACAAATACCGAAGCAAAAATTAATGCAGTGGCAACCAAATAAGTTGCTGAATATGGATTGGATAAAGGACGATGCTCTTTGTCATAGTAACCCGAACGCCACCATAAAAAGGTAATAATGATTAAAAATGAACCGTAAGAAAGGGCAAAACCGGTCGAACCCTCACCAAAAGCATTGTGTGCAAAAATAGCCATTGCAGCAACCGTAAACATTTGCAGGAAGGTAAACACACGTGTTCTAATATCGTTTTTTCCATGATTATCATGATACAAGGCACCATTAAACCAGGCCCACCAAACCATCAGAAATAAAAATCCAAATTCCATGAACGATTTCAAGGTAATATCAGTTGATAACGTGTGCGACAATTCCGCAATTATTACTACATATATTAAGTCGTAAAAAAGTTCAAGGAAGGTGATCCTGCGTTCATCTTCCTTGTCCTTGTAACGTCTGGGTTTTTGCCACCAAATGCGCAGGTTTTTCATCTTCTAATTATTTTGTCTTGATTAATTTTTCGTCAATCAGAACCTGAAACGAATCTTCCATCGTTTCTTTTAATGGTCGGAATTTGATACCCAATTCTTTTTTAATTTTCGTGTTGTCAGCTTTCCATTCCACATTCACATTATTTTTTATGAATTTCCTGCTAAAAGCTTTATTCACCATTGGCCCAACAAGCACCAATAACCATTTTGGTAACGCTTTTTTTGGAATAGGATATTTATCTCCAAACCTGGGCAGCAACGCCAAAGCCATTTCCAGTAAATTGGTATTGTGAGCTGAAGTTATATATCTTCCTTTTGCGTTTGGATTAAATCCGGCCTGGTAATGTGCTTCAGCTAAATCTCTCACATCTACCAATCCAATTCCCAATTTAGGTGCTCCGGATTTCATAGTACCATCGCCAATTTGCTTGAGGATAGCATAACTTTCGGAAGTTACAGAGCCTGCATTTAAGGCTGGCCCCATTACCAAACTAGGATTTATGGTAACCAAATCCCAGCGATTTTGTGCCTTGCTTATTTCCCATGCTTTTTTTTCAGCCAGGGTTTTTGAGTAAGAATATGGTTGATATTCTAAAGAGGATGTAGTATTCCAAACATCTTCTGTTAGAATTCCGTTCGGAGCTTTTGCGCAATCAATAGCATCAGTGTAAATCGCTGCACAACTACTGGTAACCACCACTCGTTTTACCGATTCTGTTTTATTTGCCTGTTCCAACACATTTTGTGTTCCCAAAACAGCCGGGTCAATCAACTCTTTTTGTGCATCCTTAAAGTTTGAAGTAAATGGTGATGCTGTATGGAAAACTAATTCACATCCTTTCATGGCTTCAGCGTATGAACCCACAGAAAGCAAATCGGATTTGAAATATTTGATTTTTCCCTTTGTTTTAGCAGCAATTGAATCGAGGTGTTTTAACTTACTTTTGTTTTCAGGATTTCTGACCGCAGCATGCACGGTATTTCCTTCTTCCAAAAGTTTTTTCACTAACCATCCGGCAACATATCCGGTTGCACCTGTAACCAATACTGGTTTTGTTTTGTCTATTTGTTTCATTTTTTATAATTATTTTTATGTGAGTACTTACTTATAGTATTGAGCAAATTTTTTTATGTTTTGTATTTGGAATGTAAAAAATCCACTATTACATCCAGGTCGAAATTTTTCTGTAAGAAAAAACGGGTTGCTAAACCATCCAAATTAATTAGAAGAAACCTGGCTTCCAACTCAGGTGAAGGATAACCTAATTTTGAGAAAGCATTGGTTAAGGCATGTTCCAGCGGTTCCATCTTGTGCTCACCATAAACTTCTATTTCCCACTTTATTTTGTATTGCAATTTCCAAAAGTCAGCCACTTCTTTGTT
>JBBQPP010000218.1:0-6643 GCA_038217255.1 Bacteroidales bacterium
TTTGCATTTAACACATTATTTGCCCAAACCGGCAAATTCAAGGAAAGTATTACAAATGCTTCTAAAAAAGAAGAATCAAAGGTAATCGAATGGCGCCGTGATTTTCACGAACACCCCGAACTTTCAAACCGCGAGGTCAGAACAAGTGAAATTGTTGCCAATCATTTAAAATCACTGGGTATTGAAGTAACAACGGGTATTGCACATACTGGTGTAAAAGGTGTTTTAAAAGGTGCCCAACCCGGTCCCGTAGTTGCATTGCGTGCCGATATGGATGCACTGCCAATAACAGAACGGGTGGATTTACCTTTTGCTTCAAAAGTTACAACAACATATAATAATACCGAAACCGGTGTAATGCATGCCTGCGGACACGATGCTCACACTGCGATACTTATGGGAGTGGCTGAAGTTCTTTCAGGTATGAAAGAGCAACTGAAAGGAACGGTGGTATTTATATTTCAACCTGCTGAAGAAGGGGCACCGGTTGGAGAAGAAGGTGGAGCAGAATTAATGATCAAAGAAGGAGTACTTGAAAATCCAAAAGTAGATGTAATTTTTGGTTTGCACATGGCATCGAATTTGGAAGCCGGAAAAATAAAATACAGGCCGGGACCACTTATGGCAGGTGTCAGCGATTTTAAAATAGAAGTTCATGGCAAAGGTTCTCATGGCTCAAAGCCCTGGACTTCTGTTGATCCAATAGTTACTTCTGCCCAAATCATTAACAGTATCCAGACAATTGTAAGCCGGAATGTCGATCTAACCGAAAATCCTGCGGTGGTAACTATCGGCGCAATTCAAGGGGGCAACCGCTCCAATATCATACCCGAAAATGTGGAAATGCTTGGAACAATTCGTACATTTAGTGATAAAGACGAGCAATTGATTTATGAACGTCTAACTTCAATTAGTGAAAATGTGGCCTTAGCTGCCGGAGCTACTGCTAATGTAAGTGTCCCATATTCAGTGCGCTACCCTGTTACTTTTAACAACGAAGCTCTTACTGCACAAATGCTTCCTACCTTGCAAAGAGCCGCAGGAAAAGACAATGTAAAGCTGATGAATGCAATGACTGGTGCCGAAGATTTTTCGATGTACGCTCAAAAAGTACCGGGTCTCTTTTTCTTTCTGGGTGGAATGAAACCCGGGCAGGATCCTACTAAAGCCCCACCCCATCATACTGCCGATTTCTATATCGATGAAAGCGGATTTATTAACGGTATCAATGCAATGACCAACCTGGTTTTTGATTATATGGATCTGCATCCGGCTGCTGCCAGCAAATAACGTTTAATATTAAATGGAAACATATTCCGATTCTTCCAAAAAATGAGAAAAATTATACACATGAAATTTACTTTTACGCTTGTGGTTTTAGTTACCTTTTGGCAGTTAACTTCAGCTCAAAACAAATCAGTCACCGGATTTTTTAAACAAAATGTCGAAACTCAACTCAAACTGGAATCTGAATTTGACAAACAACTCAGTGCTGAAAGTATAAGCCAAAACATAAAAAAGCTATCAGCAGTTCCGCATCATATTGGTTCTGCTGGAAGTAAGGACAATGCAGAGTACATTTTGAATCAGTTCAAATCGTGGGGCTGGGATGCTCAAATTGAAACCTTTTACGTGCTTTTTCCAACTCCGAAGAAGAGAGAACTTGAAATGATTTCACCAACTGGTTACATTGCAACGTTGAAAGAACTTGTCCTGAAAGAAGATCCATATTCTGAACAGTCGGGACAACTGGATTCATACAACGCTTACAGTGCTGATGGCGATGTTACGGCAGAACTGGTGTTTGTAAATTATGGAGTACCCGAAGATTACGAGGTGCTCGATAAAATGGGTGTCGATGTAAAAGGGAAGATAGTGATTGCAAAATACGGACATAGCTGGCGGGGAATTAAACCAAAGATTGCCCAGGAACATGGCGCAGTGGGCTGCCTTATTTACAGCGATCCTGCTAACGATGGTTACCGTCAGGGCGATATGTATCCAAAAGGAGCTTTTAAAAACGAATATAACGTTCAGCGTGGTTCAGTTATGGACATGCCTGTTTATCCGGGCGATCCGCTGACTCCGGGCACAGGATCTACAAAAAATGCCAATCGAATTGAAAAATCTCAGGCCAAAAACCTCTTAAAAATACCTGTATTGCCCATCAGTTATCACGATGCAACACCTTTGCTTCAGGCATTGGAAGGGCAGGTTGCACCTGTCGATTGGCAGGGAAGCCTTCCGTTTACCTATCACATAGGTGAAGGAAATGTTCAGGTTCATTTAAATGTTGCATTTAACTGGGATATTGTTCCCTGTTACGATGTAATTGCCAGAATTGAAGGAACAAAATACCCCGACCAGTGGGTCATTCGGGGCAACCACCAGGATGCATGGGTAAATGGCGCTGCCGACCCGGTGAGTGGTTTGGCCACCCTTTTGGAAGAAGCTAAAGCCATGGGTGAATTGATGAAAACCGGATGGAAGCCTGAACGCACCATTGTGTATTGCGCATGGGATGGAGAGGAACCCGGCCTGCTGGGGTCAACCGAATGGACAGAAACTCATGCAAAGGAACTTAAAGAAAATGCGGTAGTTTATATCAATACCGATGGATACGAAAGGGGATTTCTTTTTGCCGAAGGATCGCATGCTCTCGAACCATTTATGGATGAAATTTCCAAACAGGTACAAGATCCCCAAACCAATGCCACCATTTTTGAAAGAAAAAAAGCTGGTGAAATAGTAAATGAAAAAAGTTTAGATAAAAGAAAAAACATTTGGAATCAAAAAGAACTTAAGCTAAGTGCGTTGGGTTCTGGATCCGACTATTCTTCATTTATTCAGCACCTGGGAATTCCCGCCTTAAATCTTGGATTTGGGGGAGAAGGTAATGGTGGTGAATATCACACGATTTATGACACTTACGAAATGTTCAAGCGGTTTAAAGACCCTGATTTTCAATATGGTGTTGTATTGGCAAAAACTGCCGGGCACGCGATTTTACGAATGTCACAGGCAGATTTGGTTCCCTTCGATTTCATGCATCTCTTTAACAAAGTTGAAGAATATTCGAAGGATGTGATGGAAATGACAAATAACATGCGTGAAAGTACAGATTTCGAAAACCGTTTTATCCAGTCGGGTATATACAAATTTGGACAAGATCCTGCAAAAGGATATAAACTTCCTTTGAAAAAGCCGGAAGTTCCGTTTATTGATTTTTCACCCCTTCAGAATGCCATTCAGGTGCTGAAAATTAGTGTAGATTCGCTGGAATCTTTATATCAGTCTAAACTAACTGGAAATGCTGTTGATGAATCGTTTAACCGATCCCTATTCACGGCTGTACAACAATTGCTCAATAATGAAGGATTACCACACAGGGAATGGTATAAACACGTTTTATATGCGCCTGGATTTTACACCGGTTATGGCGTAAAAACTTTGCCCGGAATAAGGGAAGCCATTGAACAGCGGGATTGGGATTTAGCGCAAAATCAAATCCAGATAGCAGCCGGCAGGTTAAACAGTTTGGCAACTTATTTTTTAAATTTGTGCCGGCGGTGATCGTATTTTCGAAATTGTATCAGTAATAATAAATTAAATCATGAAACACATTCCACTTTTAATTCTATTCAATGTGCTACTTGCTCTCCCTGGTTTTTCCCAAGATATAAAAGACAAGGATAAACAGGAGCAGAAAATTTATTCCTTAATTGAAAATTATACAAAAGCGAGAGAGACGAAGGATACAGTTTTACTCAAAAGTATTTTAACTACCGACATCGATCAGCTGGTTTCAAGTGGCGAATGGAGATTTGGAAAACAGGATGCGGTTAATGGTATGTTACGAAGTTCAAGTACTAAGCCAGGTACCAGAACTATTAATATTGAAAAAATACGATTTCCGAATGCGGAGAGCGCTATAGTGGATGCCAAATATGAAATACGCAATACGGACAGTTCATCCCGAAAAATGTGGAGTACTTTTATTGTTGTTTATTTAGATGATGGATGGAAAATAACAGCTATTCGAAATATGCTTCCTGCCGATCAATTGTAGTTTCTTTCTATTAATTGTTTTAAATATTGAATTATGCTCACTCCTTCCAAAAAATGTTAAATACAGCCAAGCATTTACTTTTTAACCAGAAAAAATGAACGTAAAACATTTAGTAATTCCAATTTTAGTATTTACCCTGTTTATATCGAATGCCTGTTCGCCAAAACCAGAAAACCAATACAATTCCTGGACTGAATATTTGGGTGGCCCCGACAGAAATCATTTTTCAACCCTTGCCGAAATTGACACGAACAATGTTCAACAATTAAAGATTGCCTGGACTTATTCCAGTCCAGACAGCGGCCAAATGCAAATGAATCCAATCATTGTAAACGGCGCTGTTTATGGCGTAACTGCCAGGTTAAAAGCTTTTGCTTTAGATGCTGCAACCGGCAAACAATTGTGGTTGCACACCGATTCAACAGCATCAAGTGGCGTTAGCCGCGGAGTTGCTTTTTGGGAAGACGGAAATGAAAAACGTATTTTTTATGCAGTTGGTGCAAATTTGCTGGCATTGAATGCAAGCAACGGAACACTTATCCCAACGTTTGGTGACAATGGTAAAGTTAATCTTCATACCGGATTGCCCGATTCTGCAAAAGATAAATACATAACAAGCAATACACCGGGAACAATTTACAAGGATTTGATCATCATGCCGGTGCGGGTTGCGGAGGATGCAGGTGCAGCGCCTGGCGATATCAGGGCTTTTAATGTTCTTACGGGAAAATTAGTTTGGACTTTCCATACCATCCCCCACCCCGGAGAAATGGGCTATGAAACCTGGCCTGAAGAAGCATATAAAAACACAAATGTTGGTGCTGTAAATAACTGGGCTGGCATGGCGATCGACAACAAAACCGGTACAATTTTTATCCCACTAGGTTCGGCTGCACCCGATTTTTATGGCGGAAACAGAATTGGCGCCAACCTTTTTGCCAACTGCCTGCTGGCACTTGATGCAAACGACGGTAGCTACAAATGGCATTACCAAACAACGCATCACGATTTGTGGGACAGGGATTTACCTGCTCCGCCCAATTTAATATCCGTAACAAAAAACGGGAAACAAATTGATGCAGTGGCCCAAATCACCAAGCAAGGCTATGTTTTTGTTTTTAACCGCGAAACCGGCGAGCCGCTTTTTCCAATCGAAGAAATTTCTGCACCTCCTTCCATGTTGTCCGGCGAACAATCATGGCCAACGCAACCTGTTCCTGTTTTGCCCAAACCTTTTGCACGGGCAGCGCACCAATTAACTGAAAATGATATCAGTCAGTATGCCAACAACAAAGAAGAACTACTTGAAAATCTTAAAAATTCAGATAAAAATTTATTTGCCTCACCCGGCACAGAAAATGTTTTGATTTTGCCCGGTTATGATGGTGGCGCTGAATATGGCGGTGCAGGCGCCGACCCGCACAACGGCATTTTATATGTAAATTCCAATGAAATGGCTTGGTATTTACGGTTGGAAAAAAATAAAATTGGGCAAATTAACGGGAATGCAAATAACCAACTTACTCCCGGCCAACAAACCTACCAAATCTATTGCAGCGTTTGCCATGGTATAAACCGAGAAGGAAACGCAGCCAGTGGTTATGCCGATCTTACAAAAATCGCCCAAACCCACACACAGCAAATTACAAGTGAAATCATCAGCAACGGAAAAGGAAAAATGCCCGGGTTTCCGAACATTTCAAAAGAAGAGAAACAGCATTTAATAGCATATTTGTTTGGAGTTGAAAAAACTGAGGCTGTTTCCGAAACCCTGACTTCTGTTCAACAGGATAAATACCGATTTACGGGATACAATAAATTCCTTGACGACAATGGATTACCTGCCATTTCTCCTCCCTGGGGAACGCTAACCGCTATCGATTTAAATACTGGCAGCCACATTTGGCAAACAACGTTAGGAATAACACCTGGACTTCCTGATCAAGATAAAAATCCAACCGGTTGCGAAAGTTATGGCGGACCGATAATTACTGAAAATGGTTTGCTTTTGATTGCCGGAACAAAAGATGGCATGTTCAGAGCATTTAACAGGTTCTCAGGAAAATTGATTTGGGAAACAAAACTTCCTGCGGCATCATTTGCCACACCAGCAATGTACCAGGTAAATGGCAAACAATATATTGTTTTGGCATGCGGCGGCGAAAAACTGGGCACTCAAAAAGGGAATACGATTGTGGCTTATGCTTTAGAGTAAGTTTAACCATTTTAGTAAGTAGCTGTAAAACTAAACTATAATTTAACTGAAAATTTTCCATGAACCCTTATGAAAAAAAGGCATAATACTGAAAAAAATGAAGTAATCTAACTTCAAAGCAATTTCAAATACAAAATGCTTGTAACGAAAAATTACAACAGCATTAATTTAGGATGCAGGTTTACCATTTCAATTTAAGATCATAAAATATCCCGGAAAAATAAATCCATAGATTTTGATTCCTATTTGGTAATAGGATATGGAATAGGAGTAAAAGGAGCAGGTGGAGCAGGTTTTTTTACCTTATATCGAAAAACAGAGAAGGACCTTTCTGTCATTACCAAAGTGTTTGATGTTCC
>JBBQPP010000219.1:0-6642 GCA_038217255.1 Bacteroidales bacterium
TTGCATCCCTGGAGAAAAGTGTCCAAAACCATTCATATATTTCTCTTTAGGTTTAATCTCTTATCCAAGCTCTTTTGAGACGTTTTTATAGTATCTGCTGAATTTTTCCGCCAGGTTTGGAATACGAAAAAGAAAGGTGTGGGCGAACTACTGCAGGTTTGGAGCACCGTGGAAAAAGGAACCGTTCTTTTCTAAACCGAAGCCAGATAGTTTAGTTTTTTAACTGCCGTTTGCAAAAGAGAACGGTTCCCTGTTGCACAAGGATTACTTTGAGATTTTGCCTGCCATTATAACCTGGGTTTCAGCGTTAATACGATTACTGGTTTTCGACTAAATACGCGATATGATGGGGCAGGAGCGAGGACTATCAATTAGTCTAATGAATGCTGACAGCATAATAATAGCCGTATGAATCGAGAGGTTCACCTACAGCCTGTCCCAAACGCTTTCGGGGATTCTGAGAGAGATTTCGGGGTGAAACTCCCCTTTACCTGCGCGACTAGCATTTGTTACTTATTCAATCTGTATTTTGTTATTTACTTTTAGATTTGTCGACGGCCGGATCTGAACCAATCCGCCGGGCCCGGATCGAAACTCCGCCGTTACTTGTAAATGTCTCCGTAGCACCCACATTCCCCTCGACGACCCAGTAGTTGATATCAGCCATGCCTAGATTCTGCGGGTCGTTGATGTTATACGCTGTTGACTGCCATTCGTTCCTGCTGTCGGTCTGGCCCTTCCCCGCAATTTCCATATCCAATTGTTCGATGGAAAAACCGTGTTTGCCCGTCACCGTAATGGCGTTGGTGCAACGTTGCGCACCCACCCGGCCAAAGCGGGAGGCATGATGAGCGAATTCGAATTCCAGACCGTTGATGTTGGAGGCCAGGTTGATGTTGTCTCCGTCTGTATGTTCGTTCACCAGGATACCTGTATGATATCCGGTCACGACCACGTTCCGCACGATTGTTAATGCAGCGTTATTACACGCCGGCGTGATCAGTCCGTTGGTGCCATGGCTGGGCTTAGAAGCCTGCACGTTGTAAACGCCGGTATTGATGAACACATTGTCTATCTTGCATTGCATGGCGTATTGCAAGTCGATACCGCCGATGCCCGGATCATCATAGGTTCGGATATCCAGATTCCTGATGACCACATTGACCGCTGAGAATCCCCCATACAGGGCCTCGGGCGAACCTTCGGCGGAGATGACCGCGGGACCCGTCAGTGACAGGCTTTTGACGATTGTGCCGTTATTCAGCAACGGAAATGACCCAATCGTCCCAAATACGGGCGTAGGCTCGCTTTCACCCACGATTTCCACAGTGATCCAACTCGGTATCGGTTTCGAAACCGCAGGGATTAATATTCTGCCTCGATAAACTCCATCCGGCAGGTACATCCGCCCGCCTCCGGCATCGATCACAGCATTCAGGCATGCCGAAAACGCTTTAGAATTGTCCGTATTATCGTCGCCAAGCGCTCCATAATCCAGCACATTGAAAGTTCGTGAATGTTTTGTGAGCGTTTTTTCGTTCACTCTATTTTTCTCCTGATTGGGAAGTTCTACTTGAATTCTTCTATCCAATTCCTTCTCTTTACATGCTGAGATCAGAATCAAAAATGAGAAAGCCGCTAATTTAATTCTTGATAATTCCAACATATTTTTCTTCTATTTCTTTTTTCAAGAATCATCTAATTGATTTTAATATTTGGTTTAAGTGATTATGTTTTTCAAATGTATAAATTATTTCTTTCAAAATTAATGGCATTCAAAATTTCGAATTTAACAAACGTGATTTTCGTTTGGTAACTCACCTCAAAACGGATAACCAATTGCAATATTAAACTTGAAATTTGAAAACATTTGGCCGGCATTGTTTATCCAGTTGCCACTGCCATCGTTGTAGGGGTAGCGCAGGGGGAAACCAAAGTCCGTGCGTAAAACAAAAAAATCAAAATCAAAACGCAGGCCTGCACCTGTGCCAACAGCAAGCTGGTCGGCAAAACTGTTGAACCCGAACTGTGCGCCGGGACGGTTTCTGTCGGCATTGAGCAGCCAAACATTGCCCGATTCGAGGAACAGGCCGCCATCAATCAGGTTGGTGAGTGGAAAACGGTATTCGGCATTCATTTCAAGTTTAATATCGCCTGTTTGGTCGATAATGCCATTGTATTCCACAGGTTTGTAACTTCCGGGCCCCAGCGATCGGGCGGTAAAACCCCGCAAACTGTTGGAGCCGCCGCTGTAATACTGTTCAACATAAGGCATAACCGATGAGTTTCCATATGAAACCCCCGTGCCGGCATATAAGCGCATCACCCAGCCTTTTTTTGCAGTGTGGGTGTAGTAACGAAAATCGAGTGTGGTTTTCACAAACTGCGAATATACCTGGCCCAAAACTTTGTGCGGCCTTTGGCTGTTTCCGGGCTGATAAAACAAATCGATTAAATTCCCTGAGGTGCTAATTTCGCCCTGAAAAAAAATACCGTTGTTGTTTCGGGCCGAATTGTCGTAAATAAAATCATATTTGGGGCCTATAATGGTTTGTTCTTCAAAACTCCTTTTTACATAGGGGTTGCTCCCAACAATAGAATCAAAATAGGCGGTAGTTTTTTGCAACGAAACTATGTTTATCCTGAGGGGTAGAAATTGGTGCGATATTTTTTTGTTTTTGTTCCACTGGTAGCCAAAACCCATGTTCACGGAATTCATGCGGTAATATTTCACACTGTTTATAAACTCAAAACCAAGCGTACCAACCGATTTTGCAATCAGCTTTTTGTTTTCGCGTATCGATTTAAAAGGTACTATCATTCTCGGGAAAACAAACGAAGAGTTGATGCCAGCGTTATATGAATTTGTTCCCAAATCATTTTTGCCCCTTTTTCCCCATTGCCATTCAAAACCGCCAAAAGTCCTCAACTGAAGCTGGTTTGCTGCTTTCGAAACATTGGCGTGCGTGATTGTGATTTCAGAAGTTGGACCGGCAAAGCCCGTTGATTTTGCCTGTATAGCACCTTCAAAACTCAGGCTTACATCGAGTTTGGGTTTTAATTCAATCAAAACATTTAATTTGTGTTGAATGCTGTCGGTAACTGTAAACTGCACTTTTACCGATTGGAAAACCCCGTAGTTATTTAATAACGGTATCGTTCCCAAGTGTTTCGTTTCGGAATACAAATCGCCTTTGCGGAACAAAATACTCCGGCAAATTACCTCTGGTTTCAAATATCCGGTTTGGCCTGTAATATAAATTCCTTCGCACCTGAGCGTGTCGGTTGACAAAGTTGAAGTTGTTTCTCCTGGCTGTTGATTTACCTTTACTTCGACTTTGTTTATTGAATATTTTTGGTAAACATAGGGTTCTGTTTGAGTCTTTTTTCGAATGAGCAGATTTATCCTGAAAGGAATTTCGGTTGTATCCGCAACAATTTCAACGTTTTCGGGGCCGAAAAAATAGTACCCTTCTTCATTCAGCATCGAAGCCAGTTTCCGTTTTTCGTTTTTAATGGTTTCGAGATTGAATACGTCTCCCGGTTTCAGGTTCAACTCCGGTATGTATTCATTAATAAGCGTGTCGATAGAATCGCGTGCCGGTTGGTTGAGTATTTCATTTAGCAAATATGGCTCATCAACTTCTATAAAATATGAAATCTTTGCTTTTCGCGGGTCACTTTTTATTGTGTCGATTTTATAGGTCGCATCAGCATTAAAATATCCGTTCCCAAAAAGTTCCGATTCAATCTTCAGTGTTCGCTGTTCAGGATTTACGTGCGACAGTAAAACGGGTTCTTTCTCCAATTTTCGATATAAAAACCCGCCTTTTTTGCCTTCTTCAGGTTTTCGATAATTGTAATACCACAAACCAACAGGAGGTAAAACCCGTAAGCCCATCAACGCATTGTTGGGTTGATATGAGGTAACCTCGTCAGCAATCTCTTCCACAGTTTTTGAAACTTTTCCCTTCTGATCACTGACTACATCAATTTTTTTACGGCCAACATATAACATTTTGTCACCTGTCAAAAATTTCGTATTTGAGCATGAACTAAACAGCAGCGCTGAAATAGCCACAATGAAAATTGATATTTTGTGCCGAATATTCATTGATTATATCCAGTTATTACCCCTAAATCCTCCCGAAAAATCGGGACAAGCTCTAAAGTGGACTTGAGAGCCGCAATTATGCACAGGACTAAAGCCCCCTTCAGTGGGTTGGGGGTGAGGTGTAGGATATGACAATATTTTATTTTCATTACTTATTTCTCCTAATTGTTCTTTTGTTTCTTTTTGCGTTGCCAAATATCTTTCAGGGTTCTGTAGTTTTTTCGGTATAAAAACCCGATGCCGTATTTCACAACTTCACCTTCCAGCATATCTCCGTAATCGCGTTTTTGGTATAGTTTCAGGTTTTTGTTATTGAGCGAATCCAGCGCATATTCGAAAATAAAATTTTCAAAAAGACTGTTGGTTTGGTATGCCCCGTTGTTATAGTCGTTCAGTTTCCCCGATATTTTCACAGTTGCGCGGTCGTTCATGAATTTACGTTCCATTTGGTAGGTAAAACTTGTTTTTTCCTGTTGGTTACCTGCCGGATTTGCCTCATTGTAGGTGTCGATACCAAAAGAAAGTTGCGTTTTATTAAGCCTGGTTTTTGTAAAAGAATTTAATTGCGACTCCCAGAAACTACTGATTTGCGATGAAATGTAGTTGCTCGATTTTTCGATTCCCGGTAAATCAATAGTCTCGAAAAGCAGCAGGTTGATTGCCTGCCGCATTTTTTCATCGGCTGACAATGAACTTATTACGCTAGACATATATTGGTCTGCACTTTTTATGTCGAAAACTATACCCAGGTTGGAAAGATTGTTTTTTATTCGCATCGAAACTACAAAATTTACTACCCGTCTTTTGTTGTCGATAGGGTTCATGTACGCGCCCTTTACTTTTGAAGTGGCTTCAATGTCAAGTTCAGGGTTTTCGATACTGCCATTCCAGCTAATCGAGCTGCCGGGCGTTATATCAAAGTTTTTTAACGGCCAGCCTGTAATTTTCAGTTTACAATCACCTGTTTTTATTTCGTAATCTCCATTCAGGCTCATTGTATTGTTGGGGAGCATGTTGTAATTGAGCAGACCGCTTCCGTCAATTGTAATGTCAAAATTGTAGATATCATTAATTTTCACGTTGAAAATGCTTTTGGGGTTTATGCTGATTGTTGTTTCAATCATTGGCATTTTTGTATGGGTTGTCACTGTTTCGTTTTGTGGATAAATTATCTGCAAACTGTCGGTTATGGTAGCAAATACAACATCTGTTTGCAATTCTCCAACTGATAAATCCTGGATAAACTGGTAAGTAAGGTTTGTGCCGCTTTCAAGTTCAACATCCCCTTTTATCGTTGGACTGAAAATTGAACCGCCAATATTAAGGCCCGAATTGACGATAAGTTTACCATACAAAGATGCATCTTTTGACTCCTTTGTATTCATCAATTGAATTTTATCGGCTTTTACATTCAAATCCAACTTTGTATCTTCGATGGTATTGTAGTCAATTTTTCCATTCACTGTTAATGGCCGTCCTAAACTATCGATTACAATAAAATCCTTAAAAAGAAACTGGTTATCACTGATTTGAATTTTATTGTCGGGGATTGAAAGTTTTGTTTGGAGCGGGATTATTTTCAAGCCAAAATCATGAAACCTGACTTCACCATTGAGCGAAATTTTGCTGTTTTTACTTTCGATTGTAATATCACCACTTGAATTTCCGTGCAAATTGTTGGCATATTCGGCAATAAATGATTGCAAAAGTTGAAAATTCAGTTTGTTGAATTTACTTTTTATATGATATTCATTCGTTTTGCTATTCGAATCCATTTCAACCGCCAGCGAAAGAGAATCGTTGGCATTGATTAAAAGCTCGCTGTCACTGATTCCGGTTGAATCAGCATTTAAAAAACCTTTGGCAGAGAGCTTTTTAATTGAAATACTGTTCCATTTCATATCAAGCATTTCCAATTGCAATTCAATAGATTTTCTTACTTTTTCGCTGTATTTAACGTTTCCGTTCAATATTCCTTGCGGCACATAATCGGCAATAACGGGAATTGCCAGGTACGAGAGCTCGACATTTTTCAATTCCAATTCAAGGCTGTCGGTGCTTTGTCCTGTTAGCCCAATGTGGCCATCATTTGAATTTATTTCCAAATTGGCAATCAGATTTTTTGCAGGTATATCAAAAGTGAGGAATTGAGGAGGCGATAAAGTCCATTTAATTTTATTGATTAACCAAAAAGGCAAAGTAGATTGAAATAAAACTGTGTCGTTTTCCCGTTTGGCCTCAATGCCAATTTGGTGTAAAATACTGTCATCCTTACCGAAAACGTTCAGGTTCGCCACAATTGCAGCCGGTAAAACTTCAAAATTAATATCGGATTTTCCCAATTTTATATCCCTGGCTGCCGTGCTGTCAATGTTTACACGCATAACAAGCCGGTCTTGCTCAATTCGTGCAAGCAGATTTGGATTGTAACTTTTAACTTGATTAAAGTTGATCATTTTAGTTGACAGGGTTGCTTCTACTGTGCTGTCTTTTTCTTTTTTTAAGATTTCAATGTTTATATCACTGAA
>JBBQPP010000220.1:0-6637 GCA_038217255.1 Bacteroidales bacterium
TTCCGGAACATATTTCGCAAACAGATCTAAGGTTTTTTTCTGTTTCTCTGTTAACGAATGCAGCTTAATATTGGCTTCTTCGATTTCCTTAACTCGTTTTAGTTCTCTCTTTCTTGACTTCTCCAATTGGTTTTCGATATGTACATTTTCTGTTATGTCGTTTTGAACAGCCAATAATTTGTCGATTTCTCCGTTTTTATCAAATACTGGGGCAATGGACCATTCCATAAAAAATTCAGTTCCGTCTTTTTTGTAATTAATTGTTCTTCCTTCCCATACTTTACCATTGGCCAGAATTTCATTTAAATTATAAAAGATACTTAAATCAGATTTTGGGCCTTGCAAAATTCTTGGATTTTTCCCAATGATTTCTTCTCTTTTCCATCCAGTCATTTCCTCAAATGCCTTATTGACATAAACTATAAAGGGGCCAGGAGAATTAAGTTCCGCAGTAGTAATCAATATGCTTTGAGTCATTGATTCCAGCAATATCACAGAGTCAATCGAGTACGATTTTAATTTTACCATTTAATATCCAATTTAGTTCATTTAAATTACGAATTTAATTAGAATAATATTAATCTCAGGAACTGTTTATTTTGAAACGAAAGCAGTATTCTCTACCTTCAACCAAAATATGGAAAAGAAATGTTATGAATATTTTAAATGAGGTTGAAAAATATACTCTCCGGTATTACGAAGAAAATTTTTCTCTATTGCACTCTTATCATTCCATTGAACATACCCAACTGGTTGTTGATGTTGCGACAAAAATTTCAGATTTTGAAGGTTTGGATAAACGCAATACCGACATCGTTATTGTTGCTGCATGGTTTCACGATATTGGACATGCAGTCTCCATTGATAATCATGAAGATGAGAGTTGTAAAATAGCACGTCAATTTCTTGCAAGCAATAAAGTGGATGAAGAATTTATTCTGGCGGTGGAAGCATGTATTTTCTCCACGAAACAAGGCGCACAAAAAAAATCATTAAATGATAAGATTTTAAATGATGCTGACCTTGCTCACACCGGATTACCCAATTTTATTGAAATATCCAATCTGTTCAGAAAAGAATTGGGAAACTTTGCAGATAAGAAAATTACAAAACTTGAATACTGGAAAAAAACATTAGTATTTTTAAAAGAAACTAAATTTCTAACCGAATATGCAATCAAAAATATGGAACCAATTAAAGACGAAAATATCAGTAAAGTTGAAGAACGAATAAAAGATGTGAAAACAACGGCAAGAGGCGTTGAGACTATGTTTCGATTAACTGCCCGAAATCAAATAAATTTAAGTTCCATTGCCGACAACAAGGCAAATATTATGCTTACTATAAATGCAGTAATTGTTTCTGTATTGGTCAGTACCAGTGCCTTAAACTTTACAGTCGGCAGAGGCCTCAATTTCCTGGTTCCCGGCTTAATACTTGTTTCAGGGTGTTTAATCTCGCTCGTTTTTGCCGTTTTATCCGTAAGGCCAAAAATTACTCAATATAAAGTTAACAATGAAGACTTAAAGAACAGAAAAGTGAACCTGTTATTTTTTGGTAACTTTTTTAAAATGGATTATAAAGAATACGAAAGTGCCATGAAAGAAATGATGGATGATTATGATTATTTATATGGCTCTATGATTAAAGACCAGTATCAACTCGGCAGAGTACTTTCCATAAAATACAGGCTACTCACGTACTCCTACAATTTTTTTATGTTTAGTTTTGTAATTGCTGTAATCACCTTTTTTATAATGTACTTAAGAGTTAGTTAAGGAATATCTCTTTTTGAAAATGGATATTTCGGTCAAAGCTGACCCCTCACAACGTCAAATCATTCCGCCAAATATCAAGTTTTATAAAAAAGCACAATAAAACTTTGAACAAATATTTTTGTCTTAACACGCATCAACGTAAAAAAAAATTTGCAATTGAATTAGCAAATCTTTACATTTGGATAAGAGATAAATAGATATTTAAATATACATTGTGCATCCACTAGTCAGATCTTGACGTGGGACTGAAAGAGCGAAGCAGTGAAAAACCTGTTTGAAATGATAAGAGTTAAGACTGCAGATATAAAAATAAATTCCAGAAACAGATGCTTTTGTCAAAAAATCAAAAGTACATAGTATGGCACTAAACAATCCTTTCGCTGAACGATTTGCAAACATCCCTTTAATTCTCTGCGGTCCAATGCCTCGCAGGGTAGATTCTCAAATTGTGAGTGTTTGGGTAGCATTAAAAGAGTCACGTCGTATCAAGCTCCATTTGTATTTAGGCTATTCAGATAGTGATGTAAATAAAACTCCGGATTTCACATCAGGGTTTATTGAGACACTGCCAGTAGGAGATCATTTGCATATTGCCATTGCTTATGTACCAACAAAAGGATTGCTTAGAAATGGTGGAATATATTCCTACGACCTTCATTTCTTTACCCCAGATACGGAGACAAGAGTAACGTCTTTGGGCGAACTGGGTTTACTCAAAAGTCCTGTGCTTCTTGGTTTTAAGGAAAATCAGCTCCCTTCCTTTATATATGTGCCTGAAAAATTGGAAGACCTTCGGATAGCACATGGCTCATGTAGGAAACCTCATGGCAAGGGGCGCGACGGATTGGCGGCATTGTCCAAAGTGATGGCCCCAGACTTTTTAGATATTGAAAGGGTCAATGCGCCCAAAGTCAGGCCACATTGTTTTTTTCATACAGGCGACCAAATTTATGCGGATGATTGTTCTAATTTTTTAATAGAACACTACACTGATATTGGTAATTTCCTGCTGCAAAGGGTAGAGCAACTTCCTTTTCCAGCTAATCCCGAAGACTATTTCGACAAACAGAATGAAGTTGGGAAAAAGTTTAAATGGATAGAGGCTGTGACAGCAGCCTTACCACCTGGTCGCAGAGCTACTAATTTCTACACAGGTTTCACTGGAGATCAAGCCAATCACCTTTATTCATTTGCCGAATTTAGTGCCGCTTATCTGATGCAATGGTCAGATGTATTGTGGCCAGAAAGACTACAGACTATTCCTGAATTTTTAAAAAGTAAATCAAAAGAAAGTGAAGAAACCATGCTTTACATATTCCCTTCTAAATTATGGGAAAAAGAGTTTAGTCCGCCCTCTGGCTGGGATACAATGAAAAGAAAAGAGCGTCTGATTCATTTAAATCAAAATAATTTTAAAAAAGTATGGGAAGAGAAATTGCATATACCATCTGATTTAAATAAAAAAAGGAAAGAAAAATTTAAAGACGAAAATATTGGGTATGGCAGCTTAGTAGATTTTTGGCAAGGCAGGGAAGAAGAAATCAAACGGGTTGAAGAATTTCGGCGGGATCTTCCTGCTGCCAGGCGGGCAATGGCCAACATGCCAAACATTATGACTTTTGATGACCATGACATTACTGATGACTGGTATTTAACCGGACGATGGACTAAACGAGCGCTCGGTACGAGGCTTGGTAAAACTATAATCGGCAATGGATTATTGGCATTTGCATTATTTCAGGCATGGGGCAACGACCCAATGGCATGGTCGGGAAATGCCTTAGCATTGTTACTCCAAAACACCTTACCTGAAAATTTTCCGGCAGATGGGAAGGAAAAGTTGCGGAGCAATTTACAGGACAAATTGGAAGGTATTGGAAATGAAGATGATGGTCCTGTTGAAGAAGCCGCTGGCCTTGAAGAAGATAAACTTATTAAGGAAATAGAGTCGATACTTGAAAATCAGTTAACTGCTGCCACTCTAAATTTTACGGGTAGCGATAAAAATCAGTTGGTTCAAAATATCATCACATCACTGTTAACAGAAATCATTACCAATATTCCAAGAACTGTAAGTAAAAAGAAGGACATGTTAGACGAGATTCCTTCTTTCGTGTCAGGAATGAAAGCTTATGCAGAAGCGCACGTGAACTTAATTGAAGATGAAACAACAGGTTCGCCAATTCAGAATTGGGCGGCTTTGCGGTCATTGAGGATCAATTCCAATTTAGGATTTGATGATTTGGATAAGCCAAAAATTACATGGCATTTTTCTTTTCAAATGGGCTCTGCCCGCGTTTTTGCACTTGATACACGAACACGACGGGATTTTTCTGCCGGACTGGATTTTCCTCCCAATCTTATCCGAAAAAAAGCGTTGGATGAGCAAATTTCAACTGCCCCACTTCCACAAGGTACAGAACTGGCTATTGTCATTTCGGGAGCGCCTATTTTGGGTTTGGCAACCATTGAATCCATCGGGCAGACCATCATCCCACGGGTGTTAAATGTTAAAAATATTTTCACTTCAGAAATAGTTATATCCTTGAGGGAGGTGCCGCACAAAGGAGAAGAAGGCATGGATGTCGAGCACTGGTCGCTGCACACAGAAGGCTATGAAGCTTTGCTGAAAAAATTGGCAATATTTAGCAAAGTAGTTTGTCTTTCAGGAGACGTGCATTACGGTATCACAAGTGAAATGGATTATTGGCAAAATAACAAACCGAAAGCTTCCCGTTTCGTTCAAATGGTATCGAGTGCACTCAAAAACATGAAACCGGAAGGCTCTTTAGTGGGGTTATTACCTGCCGCTTTCACACAGGTCGCGCTAACCAAAGGCTTGAATCGGGAAATGGATAATTTAACCCTTGTTGGTTGGGAGCAAATCACGGGTCAATTAAAGATTAGGCGTCAGTTTGAGGCCGGCAAATTCCGCGACGCTCGCCCTGGTGAATTTCCTTTACGAATTGCCTATGCTTTAAGTAAAAAAAATGTCTTTTTACCTTTGCGAGACTGGCCTTTGGCGGAATTTCCGCCCAGTACACCTGGCGGAGAATCTATTGTTCTGCCACGAGTCGTAATAAATGCTGATGCTCCTGAACCAAACTATATGTGGCGATTAAACTTCATTCAGGACAAGAGAAAGGATAAAGTGCGTTTTCGCGCTTTGGGAGCTGATTTTAAAGTAGAACCAGAATTCGATGTGCCATTGGATACCAATGCATCGAATTATAAATCGAGCCTTGATCAAATGCTCAAACGCAATTCTTTTTTCAGTAGAACACATTTCAGCCGGGCAGTGAACTGGTTTAGCAATGCTGCAATTGTACATTTCTCTAAAAAGGAAAATGGCGAGATGATGGCTTTACATTCCATGTTTTTCTATCCCATTTATTTACCGCCACCATTTAATGACAATCCCGGAAATTTTGAAGATCCGTTTTTTCAACAACAAGTTTCCCTGGAACAGAAATCGGCATCACAGCAACCTTTATTTCCAAAAGAAACAAACGCGATATAATTATGGGCAAATTATCCAGGTTAATAAATCATATTAATAATTGGTTTGCACCTTTTGAGGATTTCTGCAAAGACGAAAACTTTCGGGGCGAATTGCTGGCCTCGGTGGGAGCAAAAGAACCAACAGATACTGCAAAAAAAGCGCGTTTGGAAGAAAAACGGGGCAAACTAATGGGCTTAATCCAGGCCCTGAAAGATAAATTTGATGTCGATGAAATAGAAGTAGGCAACATTGTGGCTTTCGGGAAGTTAATTGCTGAAATGTACGTAGTTTCAAATACGGTTTCCGAAATGCTCGAAGAATGTTCCTATCAGGGCGTTGATGAAAACGATAATGAAACAAAGGAAATAGCAGTTGCCAATGCGCTAAGAGCAATTTCAAAGTATTTTTCATTTGTGCTTTTCAAGAATAAAGCTCCTGAAATAGCGGCTTTTGGGGAAGCACTGGGAATTTTTGCAGATGAATGGAATGAGACAAAACGTGCGCTGGATATGGCTTTGGTATTTGACATCATTGATCTGTTTTATCCGCTTGTTACTTCCGAATTTCCTTTAGTGATCGACAAACTGGGCAAACCAATGAATTTGTCAAACCCGAATATCAAAGAAGCCGGTCATGTGATTGGCGATGCCAAAGATGATTTTCACCAACATATTGTAAAGGGAATTTTTCTGGATTTAAGCATCCTCATGCAGGTTTGGTTACATGATAAAATAAAAAACAACCTTGGGCAGTTTTTGGTCAATTTTGGATATGAATTATTGCCTGAGGAGGATAATTTTCCGAATTCCGCTCACTTGGCAATTCGTGTTTTGCAACTGCAATTTTTACCTGGTGACCTGCTTGAATCAAATAGTGTATTAAGTGAACTCACGGATTCCATTATATCATTTGGCACGATTCCGATTTTGGCTGAAGACGCCCTTACGGGAGCCGAACCCATCGGTTACCAATACTTGATGAAGTTTGAATTGTCAGCTACGGAAATCGGATTTGATAATCCGCATAATACAGATGATCCGGCTTCCGGAATTGATATAGGAGATTTTCAATTACGCATACCTGCCACTTTCAGCGGGAGTATGATTTGGGGGCATGGTATAGAAGGATTAGATTTTTTTATTTCAGATCTGTTAGGAATTGATACCTTTCTTGAGTTGGTTTTGCCCGCTCCAAATAAGAAGAAAGTGGCTGCTTCAAATGAACAGGAAGAAATTGACCTTTTGGAAAGAGGAGAAATATCCTTTAAAATCGCACCTAAGACTGTATTTATCAATGGCGAAGAAAAAGCGGACCTGGAATTCAGGCTGGAAATGCGTGACTTCATACTGGCCGTTTC
>JBBQPP010000221.1:0-6635 GCA_038217255.1 Bacteroidales bacterium
CGATAGTTCCTTCAGGAATAGCTCCACAATTTACAGCTATATATTTCCCATGTTTCCGACTCGAAAACTGGTGGATTATTTGCGGGAATATTTCTTTACCTGTCCCGCTTTCCCCGGTAATCAATACAGACAAATCGGTAGGCGCTACCTGAACCGCAATTTCGATTGCCCGGTTCAACATAGTAGAATTCCCAATAATCTCAAATCTTTGTTTTATACCCTGTACATCCATAATTAAAGCCCCTCCTAACCTCCCCGAAAGGGAGGGATTTTATAAGCTTTTTAAATTTTATTTCATTTCAAAGTTGTGTTCTACAACTTTTCCGCTTTAAACATGGCAAATTTAGGATTTTTAATTGTCAAACTTTCCCTTTGCAAATTATTAACTTTTTTTATCGGGTTTATCCAAGTTTAGTTTTCGTATAAAATAGTGTAAAAGGTAAATAACGCCAAAGCGTTGGATTTTTGCAAGAACTATTGCATGGATGGTTACAACGCCACGGCGTTGGACATACAAATAATTTTATCTTGTCCATCTGCCTATAAAATCAGATTTCAATTTTCTATTTCTATCTTTGCCGCATGAAGTTTATCGCGATAATACCTGCCCGTTATCAATCCACTCGTTTCCCCGGAAAACCGTTGGCAATGATTGGCAATAAATCCATGATCCAATGGGTTTACGAAAACGTTGCAAAGGCAGTTAACGAGGTTTGGGTAGCTACTGATGACGAACGAATTTTTAAAGCTGTTAAGAGTTTTGGTGGAAACGCAATAGAAACACTTTCATCTCACCAAAGTGGCACTGACCGCTGTGCAGAAGCTGCATTTAAAATCGCAGAAAAAACTGATTTTGATATAGTTATAAACGTTCAGGGCGATGAACCTTTTATTCAACCCAAACAAATTGAATTGTTAAAATCATGTTTTTCATTAGATGCCGACATTGCAACTTTAATTAAAAGAATTGAAACAACTGAAGAACTATTTAACCCAAACCGTCCAAAAGTTGTAACCGACAACCAAAAAAATGCGTTATATTTCAGCCGTTCTACTGTTCCATATTTGCGTGGCAGAGAAACTGAAAATTGGCTTTTGGAACAAACTTTTTGGGCTCACATTGGAATGTATGCATACAAAACTGATGTGCTTCAAAAAATTTCCAAATTGAAACAGGGAGAACTGGAAAAGGCAGAATCACTGGAGCAATTGCGCTGGCTTGAAAATGGATTTAAAATAAAAACGGCTGTTACTGAACACCAAAGTATTGGGATTGATACGCCGGAAGATTTAATTAAGGCATTGCAACTTTTAAAAAATAAATTGGTCTATTAAATAGAGGCACATTATTTGATGAGTACAATAGAAAATTGGAAAAATGAAAAAAATTATACTTTTTATATTCATTGTTACATTAAATATTTCTGGCTTTTCACAAAATATAGCCGGGAATAACAAAGGTTGGAATAACCCCAACTCTGAAGAAAATATTATAAATTCCGAAGTTAAAATCTATCCGAATCCTGCGAAAGGAGAATTCGTAACAGTTGAATTCAACAAAAGGGAAATCAAGGAAATCAGCATTACCAATATAACGGGCAAGGAAGTGTTTTTAAAAACATACCAATTCGCTGAAAACAAAAAACAAGTTCAACTGAACGATATTCCCAATGGTATTTATTTCCTGAAAATAAGAACCACCGAGGATAAAATCGTTATTAAAAAACTGATGGTTTCAAAGAATTAAATTTGTACAGAGTACAAAGATTTGAGTATTTGGGCCTAAATACAGAAATTCTTAGCTTTCTTTTCCCCATTTTCCAGAAATATTTTTAAAAAGTTTTTTCATAAAAAAAACACTTTTTTGTCTCCTTTTTATTTTAATCCCTCTTTTTGTTTGGCATATCATCTTATAAATGATTATATTTTGTGCAAATTCGAAAGTGTTGTACTTTAAAAAATTATTTATTATGAAAAAATTATTTGTATTTACAATTATCACATTTATTGCAATTGGTGCAGGGGCACAGGAAACTTTCTTTCCTACTACCGAAGGTACTGTTATGGTTTACAATACATTCAATAAAAAAGGGAAACAAAGTAGTGGTGCAAGATACACCATCAAAAATGTAAAAAAAGATGGCGACAACATGGATATCACTTACCTCATCGAATCGCTGAACCCAAAAGATGAATTAGTTTATAATGATGAAATTACTATTCAGCTACGGGGCGATGTTTTATACGTGGACATGAGCAATTTTGTAAATAAAGCGGCATTTCAACAGGACGGTCAAATGCCGGCAGATATAAAAGTGACTGGTAACGATATGCAACTCCCCACAAATATAAGCCCCGGGCAAACACTACCTGACGCCAACATTGACATGGAAATGAAAATGGGGATCATGAACATGAAAATGGGAGCACAAGTTACCGACAGAAAATTGGAAACAATAGAAGATGTTACAGTGCCAGCCGGAACATTTAAAGCCTACAAATTCACAAGCAACGTAACCGCTACCGCTTTAGGTATCAATATGAAAACCCAGAACACCGATTGGTATGCAAAAGGGATTGGAATGGTAAAATCGGAGACTTACAACAAAAAAGGAAAACTTGCATCGAGTACCGAATTGATTGAATTGAAAAAGTAAAGGTTGGGTTTTATATCTTTAGGGGAAAATTCACTCATGAAAAGACATTCCTTTATTTGTATTCTGTGTTTATTAATTTTAATCGGTTGTAATACCGATAAAAAAGCCGATCCCTGGATAGCCACTGCACCGGCGGGCAGTCGGTTTGTAACAATGGATAAATCAGGCGAAACGATAATTCCCAACGGGCGGATAATTGCCCCGGCAGGTAAAAGTATTGTAGTAGCCCCGCATCCTTACGGATTAATTTTAAGTCCGGATGGAAACACAGCAATTACTGCCAATTCAGGTATTCGGCCGCTCTCGATTTCAATAATCCGAAATATTTTGTCGGATAATCCGGAGGTTCAGCAGGTACCTCCAGGTCCGGCCACAGATGAAGGAGTTTTGGCATCGGTTTTCATGGGACTGGCAGTTTCCAATGATAACAGCGAGGTTTATGTTGCGGGTGGTCAGGAGAATAAAATCTTTATTTTTGATTTGAACACAGGAGAAAAAAAGGATTCGATTGATTGCTCGTTTGTTTCCGACAGTTTGGATTATTCGCATGGTTATATTGGGGATTTGGTACTTTCGAAAGACGGTAAAAAACTATATGCGGTTGACCAGATTGGGTTCAGGATGGTAATTGCAAATACGGAAACCAGAAAGCTGGAAAACAATGTTCCGGTTGGCAGATATCCATTTGGAATTTGTCTTTCACCCGATGGACAAAAAATATATGTGGCCAATGTTGGTATGTTTCAATACAGCAAGGTCAAAGGAATCACAAAAGACAATGTGATTGAAAAAGCGTTGAAATTTCCGGCATTTGCGTATGGAAGTGAAGAAATGAAAAAAGGCGTTGAAAACGACAGTGTTTCAGTTCCGGGTTTGGGGGAAATGAATTCGCCCGATGCTTTTTCGGTTTTTACGATTAGTTTGGCAAACCCTGAAAATCCACAAGTAATTGCTAAAACCAAAACCGGAAATTTGGTTGGCACGCTTGTCGAAGGTATTCCGGCAGTTGGCGGTTCAAGCCCTAATTCGTTAGTTGCTACGGATGATTATGTATTTGTTACGAACGGTACAAACGACAATATATCAGTCATTTCCATCGAAAAAGATACGATTGTAAATACTATTTTTATCAAACCCGACGAAAGGATAAAACAATTCCGTGGTGTAATCCCCTTTGGGCTGGCACTTTCGCCTGATAATCAGAAGTTGTATGTTGCCTGTTCAGGAATAAATGCGGTTGCGGTTGTTGATGTTAAAAAACTTGAGGTTACCGGTTATATTCCAACCGGTTGGTTCCCTGCAAAATTAAAAGTGAGCAACGACGGTAAAAAACTGATTGTATCGAATGCCAAAGGTAAGGGGAGTGGTCCCAATGGAGGTTCAACTTTTGATATTGGCCCCGAGGGAAGTTATATTGGATCTTTGATGAAAGGGACTGTTCAAGTTGTTGATATTCCAACTGATGCAGAACTTAAAAAATATACGGAACAGGTAATTTCAAACAATTTCAATTTCGAACGAGCTTCTTCTGAAAAATTTGCCCATCGGAAAAACAATCCCGTCCCACTTTATCCGGGCGAAAAACAGAGTCCTATAAAACACATTGTTTTTATTTCGAAAGAAAACCGCACCTACGATGAAATTTTCGGTCAGGTTGAAAAAGGAAATGGCGAAGCCGAACTGGCTCGTTATGGGAAAGGTGTTACATTCAGGAACAATAAAAGGACAAGCACAGTTGAAAATGCCGATGTGATGGTGAACCACCTGAAACTGGCAAACGATTTTGCCATTTCTGACAATTTCTATGTCGATTCCGATGTTTCTGCCGATGGCCACCGCTGGTTGGTAAACACCTACCCCAACGAATGGACAGAAACCTGCACCGCAGCCAGTTATGGCGGAAACCGTGAATTCAAGTTCGATTCGAAAGCCCCGGGAGTTTATGCCATGAATGGCGCTGCAGGAGCAATTTACCCCGAGGATTACAATGAAGCTGGTTCAATGTGGGATCATTTGGAAAGGAACAATATTGATTTCTACAATTTTGGGTTTAGCATTATGTTCGAACCCGGACTTTACGATGAAAAGTTTAAATATGAAGGAATACATCATTATATTAATTATCCTTTACCACAACCGATTTGGGATCGAACTTCAAAACAATATCCAACATATAACACAGCAATTCCAGATCAATTTCGTGTAGATCAGTTTCAAAAAGAGTTTGTCGAAAAATGGATTAACGGAAAAGATACAATGCCGGCTTTGATGACTGTAATTATACCAAATGATCACGGCGCTGAAGACCGCCCGGATGCGGGTTACCCTTTCAGGGAAAGTTATATGGCTGACAATGACATGGCAGTTGGCAGGATTGTTGAATTCCTTTCACACACACCCTATTGGGAAAACATGCTGATTGTGATTACCGAAGACGATGCACAAAATGGCGTTGACCATGTTGATGCCCACCGCAGTGTTTTAATGCTGATTTCGCCATGGGTGAAAAAAGATTATGTGAGCCATATGCATTACAGTTTTGGCAGTATTTTTAAAACATTTTGGAATATTCTTGGTCTTCCATATTTGAACCAATATGATGCCGGGGCAAATGATTTAGCCGATTTTTTTACAGAAACCGCTGATTTTACTGCTTACAATGCAATTCCTGTCGATTCAAGGCTTTTTGATCCTCAAAAAGCGCTCGATCCATTTGATGAAAATTTTGATTGGAAAGTATTAAAAGAATCGCCGGAAATGGATAACAAGGAAGACATGCTGAGGGAAAGTAAAGAAAAAGATGAATACCGCCTGGAAAACAGGGAAAAGGAAAAATAAAACTAAAAAATCAAATGTTATGAAATTTGTTATCAAAATGAGTTTGTTTGCAGGACTGTTTGTTGCATCCGTTTCACTCTTAAATACTGAAATCGTTGCTCAAAACAACGTGAATCAAATGAAAGTTGGCACCCAGCCCGATGGAAGTATTTTAGTGCCAACAAACCAATTGTTAAGACCAGCAGGATTCCAGGTTTATTTTCCGGGGCGACCAGTTGATTTGGTTATGATACCGAACAAAGGACTTCTTGCAGTAAAAAACAAAAACTCTCTTGATCTTATCCGATTATCCGACAGAACTATTCTTCAGTCGCTTCCATTTCCTAAAAGTGGTTCATCTTTTAAAGGGATTTATTATTCAGAAAGCAAAAGGAACATTTTTTTGACCGATGCCGAGGATCTTTTACTTGTCGCAAATTTAGATGATAATAATATTTTGAGTTGGAAAAATCCTGTTAAAATGCCAAAACCTTCAATAGGAGGTGATCCTGTTCCCGGTGGTATCTGTTTTGATGAGTCTGAAAATACGATTTTTGTTACACTTAGCAGGAACAATTCACTGGCTGTTATAAATATTGCAGACAATTCGATTATTGAAATTCCGGTTGGGATAGCTCCTTATGATGTTATTCTAAAATCAGAAACAAAAGCCTATGTTTCCAATTGGGGTGGAAGGAAACCAAAGGACGGGGAATCTGTTTATAACACTTCGGGGAGCAATGTTCTGGTTGATCCGGGCACAGGAATTGCAAATAATGGTTCAGTTTCTGTTATTGACCTTAAAAACAATATCCAGGTTAAAAATATTGAAATTGGCTTGCATCCTTCCGGAATGGTTTTTAGCAATGATAAATCACTGTTGTATGTGGCATGTGCAAACAGCGATATTATTTCAGTCATAAACACCGAAACAGATGAAGTTATGGATGAAATTTCGGTGCGGATGAAACACGAACTTCCCTTTGGCAGTTCACCAAATGCGCTAACAATTTCGCCGGACGGAAAACAAATATTTGTGGCAAATGGCACCGACAATGCCATTTGCGTTATTGACACCGAGAAACCATATCGTGTAGCCGGATTCATTCCAACCGGATGGTATCCGGGCGCTGTTGCTGTTAATAATTCGGGAACTGTTTT
>JBBQPP010000222.1:0-6598 GCA_038217255.1 Bacteroidales bacterium
TCACAATCAAAAGCTATAACTTCAACTGCAGTAATGATGTTGTGGGAGGAAGGGAAATTTAAACTTGACGATCCAATCTCGAAATACATTCCTGAATTTAAAAATCAGCAGGTTTTGAAAACATTTCAATACAGCGATACAACATGGACAGGCGAACCTGTAAAAAATGAAATTACAATCCGGAATTTACTGACACATACATCAGGAATTGGATACGGAATTATTGATGGCGACGAACGTTTTAAAATGATTTACGCCAAAGCTGGTGTCACCGATTTGTTTACCACCGAAAAAATTACAATTGCCGAAAGTGTGAAAAAACTGGCCAAACTGCCTTTGCACCACAATCCGGGCGAAAAATTTACTTACAGTGAAGGACTTGATGTTCTGGGTTATTTTATTGAAGTGGTTTCGGGAATGCCTTTCGATGAATTTCTAAAAACGCATATTTTCGACCCGCTGGGTATGGATGATACGCGTTTTTATCAACCTGAATCAAAAGCAAACCGGTTGGTAGCAGTTCAGCAAAAAACAGATGGAAAATGGGAAAAATACCCAGTTACATTTTATGATACCGATTATCCAATTAAAGGCGCTAAATCATTTTTCTCGGGAGGCGCCGGTTTGTCAAGCACTGCTAAAGATTATGCCATATTCCTGCAAATGTATTTGAATGGTGGTGAGTACAATGGAGTTCGTTTGCTTAGTCGCACAACTGTACAAAGCATAATGGGCAACCAGTTTTGGAAAGTGTGGGATGAGAGTGCTGAAAATTATTATGGCCTGGCATTTTTGGTTATCACAGAAAAAGGGAGCATGAAAGGAGGTGAAGGAAATCAGGGCAGATTTGGCTGGGGTGGATATTTTAATACCCAATATTTCGCTGATCCTAAAGACCAGATTATTGGGGTAATAATGAAACAAACCCAGGGGCCGGTAAATGATAACTCAGGATGGAAATTTCAGCAGATGGTTTTTCAAACCATCGATGATTAGTGTTATCATGCAAACCATAAAAAGATTAGTTTGTTTTTATTTGAATAAATCTTAAAACGAAAATGAATGAAAACACAAATTTATCCATGTCTTTGGTTCGATAATCAGGCCAAAGAAGCAGCCACATTTTACTGTTCGATATTCAAAAATTCAAAGATTAATACCGAAACCCCGGTTGTCACGTCTTTTGAATTGAACGGCAAACAAATAATGGGATTGAATGGCGGCCTCATTTTTCAAATTACACCTGCCATTTCATTGTCGGTTAATTGCGATTCGGCTAATGAGGCAGACCGGATTTGGAACATCCTGATTGATGGTGGACATGTAATGATGGAAATAGATAAATATCCCTGGAGTGAACGATATGGCTGGTTGATAGACAAATTTAACATGACCTGGCAAATCTCATCAACAGGAAGTAATAACGGTGAATTGCGTATTTTGCCCAGTTTCCTTTTTACCGACAAACGATTTGGACAAGCCGGAGATGCTATTAAATTTTATTCTTCGGTTTTTGAAAAATCAGCAACAAACGTGATGGTTTTATACCCTGAAAACGACCCCAATGAAGGGAAAATGATGTATTCCGAATTCAGTATAAACGGCACAGAAATGATTGCAATGGATGGACCTGGCGGTCATGATTTCTCTTTTAATGAAGGCGTTTCTCTTGTTGTGGAGTGCGAGAATCAACAAGAAATCGATTACTTCTGGGAAAAACTTACCGAAGGCGGTGAAGAAAGTATGTGCGGCTGGCTGAAAGACAAATATGGTGTGTCGTGGCAAATCATACCTGCAATTTTACCAAAATTAATGGCCGACCCCAGGAAAGCTCCTCTCCTATTTGAATCCTTAAAAAACATGAGAAAATTGGAAATTGATAAACTTAAATTTGAATAAACATTAATAATGGAAAGAACTGATATTTATGAAGTTTTGACTTTCTTCCGACTTCTGAATTCGGTCTTCCAAATTTTTTTAAAATTATGAAAAAAGTAAAAGAACTCGCAAAAATGATTGATCACTCCATTCTTCATCCAACAATGACTGATGAAGATTTAAAACGGGAGTGTGCCGTTGCCGCAAAATATGATGTTGCCTCGGTCTGTGTAAAACCTTATGCAGTAAAACAAGCCGTTGAAAACTTAAAAGGAACTGATGTTCTGGTAGGCTGTGTAATCGGTTTCCCTGCCGGTAATTCGGCAATCGAAGTAAAAGTTTTTGAGGCTGAACATGCTTGTAAAGATGGGGCAGTTGAAATCGACATGGTAATTAATGTGGCCAAAGCCTTGCAGGGTGACTGGGATTACATTGAAAAGGAAATCGGTGCGGTTACCAATGCTTGTCACAAACACAGTGCAATTGTGAAAGTTATTTTCGAAACCGATTATGTAAACCGAAAAGAAGATATTATTAAATTGTGCCGGATTTGCACAAAAGTGGGTGCCGATTATGTGAAAACTTCATCGGGATTCGGTTTTGTAAAACAGGCAAATGGAGATTATAATTACGTCGGAGCAACCATTGAAAACCTGAAATTAATGAAAGCCAGCAGCGGACCCAAAGTGAAAGTAAAAGCTGCAGGTGGAGTTCGTTCGTTGGAAGGATTACTGGCAGTACAGGAAGCCGGTTGCACACGCTGCGGAGCCACCGCCACTATTCAAATGATGGAAGATGCAAAAAAACGATTTGAATAGAAGCCCCCTTTAATTCCCCGGAAAGGGGAAAAGAAGAACTGAAAAAATGATTTTTCTTTGAAATAACTTAGTCCGTCAGAACTTTGTCCCCCCTATTATAGGGGGACGAGCGCAGCGGAGGGGGTAAAATTGAAATTAATAATTCTGAAAATTCCAATTCGCATTTTTCTGCGATTTGAAAATCGCAGCACCCACTTTAAACTTTGAACTTTAAACTTTAAACTAATTCATATGTACATCGTCGATTCTTACTCACTTGCAGTACTATTCTGCATCATAACTATGTTGGGTTGGGGCTCGTGGGCAAACACCCTGAAAATGACAACCAAAAAATGGGAATTCCCGCTTTATTATTGGGATTATTCTATTGGTTTGGTTTTAACCACACTTCTGTTTGGCTTTACTTTTGGAAGTTTAGGAACCGAAGGCCGTGGCTTTTTGGCCGACCTTGCACAGGCTGATTCTTCCGCTTTAACTTCTGCTTTTATTGGAGGTGTGATTTTTAACCTGTCGAATTTGCTGATTGTGGCTGCTACGGCAATTGCCGGTATGTCAGTAGCATTTCCTATTGCAGTGGGTTTAGCGCTGGTGATAGGCGTTGTGGTCAACTATATTAAAACACCGCTTGGAAACCCGTATTTGTTGTTTATTGGTTTGGCACTCATTGTAATTGCCATTCTGGTTGACACAGCCGCATACAAAAAATTGCCACAGGAGAAAAAAGGCGACCAGAAAAAGGGAATTATCATTTCCATAATTTCGGGTATTTTAATGGGTTTCTTCTACAAGTTTGTTGCCGATTCCATGGTCATAGATTTTACAACTCCCGAAGTTGGATTAATGACTCCTTATTCGGCCATGTTCGTTTTTACCGTCGGTATTTTCCTGTCGAGTTTTATTTTTAACACCTGGTTTATGTACAAACCGGTTACAGGGGGAAAAGTATCATACAAAGATTATTTCATACTGGGAACTCCAAAACTTCATTTTATTGGAATTTTGGGTGGATTGATTTGGTGTGCTGCGATGGAATTCAATTTAATGGCAGTGGAAAAAGCAGGTCCTGCAATTTCATACGGATTGGGTCAGGGAGCTACTATGATTTCGGCTGCCTGGGGAGTTTTTGTTTGGAAAGAATTTGCAAAAGCTCCAAAAGGCACGAATAAACTACTCGCCGCCATGTTTGCCTTTTTTATTGTTGGACTGGGATTAATTGTAATTGCCAGGTTGAACTAAAATACCCGATTTTTATGAAAAAGTTATTTTTTATAGCTGTCTTTATTTTTATTAGCTTGCTTGGTTCAGCATCTGAAAAGCATCGTGTTTTTGTATTTACAGACATTAATATTGATTCCGGCGATCCTGATGATCGACAATCTTTGGTTCATTTACTATGGTATGCCAATGAGTTGAGCATTGAAGGTATTGTACCTGACAGGTGGGATGCCAGAGGATTGGAAGCCTGTAATTTGGCCCTGAGTTCTTATTCAAAAGATTATAAAGAATACGATTTTGAATTACACGGGTATCCGAAACCTGAAAGTATTGAAAAACGGATTGCAAAGGATGCTTTGGATGTATTTAAGCTGTTTAAAAAAGCGGCAGAAAAAAAGGAATCTCCTTTGTATGTTTTAATTTGGGGAAATATGCTGACATTCAATAAAGTATTTTTTCAATATCCGGATTTAGCAAAAAACATTCGAATTATTACTATCGGAACAGGCCCGATGCTTGGGAAAGATTATCTGTTTTTGCCGGCAGGTTGGGAAAAGGCTGAACTGCCCTGTAATCAGTATAACTGGAATGGATTTGGCAGAAAAGATCTGTATAATGATTCACGGTTTAATGATTTGTATTGGCTTGAAATAAACTGGACTTACAACGGAATGTTTGCAGGCAGCGAACCTGAAGAAATGTTTCAGAAACTGGCGAAGTTTGGAAATTTGGGACAGCACATTAAAGAGGTGGTGAAAAACGAAGCCTGGGCTCAGTATTTCAGGGTAGGAGACACCCCGAGCGTTTTGTTTGTAATAGACCCAAATCACGATGTTAACGACCCAAAACAAAGCAGTTGGGCAGGTAAATTTAATCAACCTTTTCCCGAATCACGGCCAAATTATTATACTGATTTTTGTGACACTTTAAACTGGGATTATGCAAACCCTTGTAATACTTGGCAAATCCATGAACAAGTTAAAGATATAGCAGCAAAAACGTTGACGGACAGAAGAGATGAAATGTATGAATCACTACTTGTAAAACTTTCAAAATTATACAGGTTGAAATAGAAATCGTTTAATTCAAATCTAAAGCAATAGGATGAAAAACAAAATAGTAGTCATCGGCAGTTCAAATGTCGATTTGTTAATGAAAATGGACCACCTGCCCGAAAAAGGTGAAACGGTAACCGATGCCGTTTTTATGCAGGTTTACGGTGGAAAAGGTGCCAACCAGGCCGTGGCTGCCGCAAGGGCAGGAGGAAACGTGGCTTTTGTAAACTGTGTAGGCGAAGATGCATATACACCCCAAATGGTGCAGAATTATAAAAACAACGGCATAGACACCCGTTTTGTTTTTCATGAAAAAGGAATGGCCAGCGGTCATGCATTAATTATGATTGGGGGCGAAGGAATGAACTACCTTTCTGTGGCGCCGGGAGCAAACTATGAATTAACATCTGCAAAAATTGATGAAGCTTTACCGGTAATTGACGAAGCTGCAATAATTGTAATGCAGTATGAAATTCCCGAAGAAACAATAAAATATATTATCAATTTGGCGAATAGAAAAAATATTCCGGTAATGTGGAATGTAGCACCAGCCCGGGCATTCGATTTTTCCTATATCCCAAAAGTAAATATCCTGGTATTGAACGAAGTGGAAGCCGGGTTTCTTGCAGAAATGCCTGTTGAAAACGAAGCCGATGCTGAAAAAGCCGCAGAAAAATTAGTTGCAAAAGGTGTTGAAAAAGTAATTATTACGCTTGGTTCGCAAGGTGCGTTTGTGCTTACCAAAACTGAAAAAGTGAGCGTTCCATCCTACAAAGTAAATGCGGTTGACACCACGGCAGCTGGCGATACTTTTTGTGGTGCATTTGCTGTCGCTTTGGTAGAAGGGAAATCGTTGAAAGAATCATTGCAGTTTGCAAGTGCGGCAGCTGCAATTTCTGTAACCCGGATTGGGGCACAGCCTTCGGCACCAACGAGAATGGAAATTGATGAATTTTTGAAGAAAAAAGAATAATAGAAAATAAATTACCCCCCATTTTCGCCGTAGCTTCTTTGAAGCTTCCAGCTCCAACTGTCCCTCTCAATTGAAGGAGACAATGGAGACCGCAGACTTCGCGCAACGGAGCAAGGTTGAAACGGTGGGTAAATTTAAATTAGCAATATATATTATGAAAAAATTAAATCTAACATTATTATTGGTTGCATTACTTTCCCTGAATTCTTTTTCACAAAAACTTCGGGTTAGTCAAAATCAAAGATACCTTGAAACTACCGATGGCAAACCTTTCCTTTGGATTGGAGATACTGCCTGGGAATTGTTTCATAAACTCAATCGCGAGGAGGCAACCGAATATTTAGAGAACCGAAAGGCAAAAGGTTTCTCGATAATTCAAGCTGTTGTTCTGGCAGAAAATGATGGTTTGCGAACGCCAAATACTTACGGTGAAGTTCCTTTAATTGATTTGGATCTTACCAGGCCAAATGAAAAATATTTTGAACACGTAGATTTTATCGTAAATAAAGCCGAAGAATTGGGACTTGTAATCGGAATGCTTCCCACCTGGGGAGATAAAATATTCTCTGAAAATCCGGGTGCCGGACCAATTGTTTTCAATAAAACGAATGCAGCCGTTTTTGGTGAATTTCTTGGAAAACGTTACAAGGATAAACCCA
>JBBQPP010000223.1:0-6575 GCA_038217255.1 Bacteroidales bacterium
TAACAATAATATTACCGAGAAACTGGATAATTTACCCAACGAATCCATACAAATCTCAAACTTCAACGGTATTGTAAATGGACCGGGAACCGTAATTGTTTATGCCACATCGGATGGGAATTTGGGCAAAATGGAAATTCTTGATGTAGACAAAAACGACAACTATAAACTCACCGTAAAATATGTAACCTACAACTCCGATGGTTCTGTTCACAGTCAATCCAATCATTTAGATATTAAAGGAACCTACAATTGCGATTTAGATAAAGGAAATGCTGAAGATATGATTCAATCCGATGTAGATTTCAATCTGGGCAGACAAGATGACAAAACAACCACGATTTATCCCGGAGAGATTTCAACACTAAGAGTTCTCCCCAATTAAACACCCAAAAATCTCATTTACAAATTATTAAAATAAACCAAAAAATGAAACAATTCTACTTTACAATTATTCTTTTTGTGCTAGCCTTTGCAGCAAATTCGCAAAACAATTTGGCAAAAGAAACGCAACAAAAAATGCAGGAATTTCTGCAAAAGTTTCCCTCACATCAATTAAAAAGTGCAGCTGCTGATGCATATGCACTGGATAGTATTACGTATGAAAATGGAGATGTTAAAAAAATGACTTACAACTCTGGCGGTCTGTTACTTACATATAAGTATTATAAAAATGAGGTTGGCAATATAGTTTTAAACGAAGCAGAAACGAATACCTATAACGAAAGTGGACAAATGTTGACCAGTGTGGTTTCTGGATACGACGACTGGGCACAAAAAGTAATAGATCAGTGGAAATACGAATATACTTACAATACGCAAGGCAGGCCTGTTACCGAAATAGAATGGGTTGCGGGAAACGATGCTACTTATTCACTTGAGTATGATAGTAAAACTACATATGAATATGGCGATGATGGAATTATTGAAACCATGCTGTACGACTGGGACAATGGCGAGTGGAAACTCGATGTAAAACAATTAATGTATGTACGTTGGGGTGCAGAAACTTATCCAATGGTAGACAGCTCTAATACTTTCATTCTTGTTGAAGGGACAACCGATACCTGGAGTCTGGTAGCAGATATGACTGTAACCTATTCCGGAGATGGGCTAACATCTGAAATGCTTACCATTGGTTATGATGAGGAAACAGGCGAGCAAAGTTCAAAAATAAAGTCGGAAACAACATACAATACCAATGGTGACATTTTAACGGAAAGTATAAAATATTACTATATGGAAAGTATGGAATGGGTAACCATAACGAGAGCTGAATATGAATACAACGCCGTTAATCAAATTATAAAAGAAGAGGATTTTGGCTTAGACTTTACAACAGAACTACCTATAGCAATTTCTAAAATTACTTATGCTTATAATACAAATGGAAACCTTGAAATGCGTCAGGAATTCCTGTACTACGGCGATGAAGAATTAGTGCTATCCTATAAAGATGAATTTGCTTTTAAAAGTTTGGATACTGAAAACATTATGCTTCCACCAAGTTCAACTGGAATTTTTGGTAATGTATCCGATTTTTATGACGTGGAATTTTATAAAAATGGGGCGATAGATGAGGTAAAACATTACAGCTATAGTTACTCGGAAACCATACAGGATGAGATACTCGAAAAAACTGGGAAATACCATTACTCTGAACATAATTCAATTGAAACTTCGGTAAAACAATTGGAAGACCTTGCAATTAAAGTATTTCCAAACCCATTTATCAACGAAATTAAAATTCAGCTCGATAATACTGGAGACTACCAATTGAAACTAAGAAACAGTATTGGACAAGTGGTGTACTCAGCAAATATCAATGGAACTGCAACAAGTCACAATGTTTCGGAATTGCCGCGTGGATTGTACATTTTATCGGTACTTGACGATGAAGAAAACGTGGCGAATTACAAATTAGTAAAAGAATAAAAATAAATTTCAAAACGCAGGGAATAAAAAATGCCGCTGCTCAAAATCAAAAAACAATTCACAAATAAAAATCAAAATCATGAAAAAATCAATTTTTAAAATCGCAATTCTTTTAAGTGCTTTCGCAATTATGGTCACATCGTGCGGAAAAGACGAGGTTAGTGTACCCGACCAACCCGAAGGTAAGTACACAGTTAAAATGGATGGTAAAACCATCGCCACAGGTACAACAATAGACGTTGGCTGGCTGGGAAATTTGGCAACGATAGGTGGAGAAGATGATTTTACTTTAATTGTTGCATCGGTTCCTACAGAAACGGGAGGCGTTTTCAGCTTTGATGCATCAGATGCTAGCGGCACAGTTTCAATTATGGGTAAAAACCTATTACTAACCGATGGAACCGACGAACTCTATTTTTCGAGTATCGGCACGGTAAAAAGAGAATCGAAAACAAAAATTAGTTTTGAAGGAACGTGCTCTGCTATGATGAGTTCAGAGATGCACACTTTTAGTGGTACTTTAGAATCGGATGCTTACAAAATTGAATACACAACAAATTAAAAATGTTAATCCCCAAATTATTTCTTATTGCCCAATTCATAAAAGTATTTCTCCGGAAAAATCCGAATTATTTTAAAAATTAATGTCATGAAAAAATCAACGCTTTTAATCATTACTTTTTTTACTTGTGCGGTATTTGCTAATGCACAGAAATCGAAATTGGTGGGTAGCTGGTTGATGACAAAGGCGGAAGTTAATGGCGAAGTTCAAAAACCTTATTTCATTACCGAATTTAATGAAGATGGAAAAATGCTTGTGATGGGGATAGATGCCGGAACATGGGAATACAATAAAAGCCATAACTCTATTGTGATGAAATCGGAGCTCGACAAAGATTTCAACGGCGAAGGCAAAATTGTAACACTCAACGAAAAAGAACTGGTTGTAAACAAAGACGGAGCAAAGTTATTCTACAAAAAAGTAGAAACAGCTGAAATTATGGAAGCCAATAAAAACTCTGGATTGATGGGAATGTGGGAGTTTAAAGATGTACCCTATCCTGATGTAAATACACTGCTCACTTTTTCAGAACCCGATGAATTCAAGATTATTCAGAGAGAAGTTGGTATGACATCCAACTTAAGCGGAACCTGGATTTTCGACAAACAAAATAATGCGCTTATTATGATTGGGCTGCGCGGTGAAGACACCTTTAACGGCGAAAACAAAGTTGTTAAAATTAATGAGAAGAATTTGGAGTTGGAAAACAACGGAACAGCTTATAAAGGAAATAAAAAGGCTCAAAATACCATTAAAATTGAACGCCTCACTTTTACCGAAGATGAATTTTACAACGATGATGCCGATTATAAATATTACGACGATGACAAGAAATTGCCATGGTTTGATTGGGCAGAAATAAAGGCGAACTTATTAAATGTGAACCAATTGGTTTATAAATATTCTACCCTGATTAATGACACCGAAGCATTTGAAAGCAAAATCCTTACGTCCGATGTAAAAGCCACACTCGAAGAAGAAGGATTTACAATCGATAATATTTTTGTAGGATATGATCGATATAATCTTCCCGAAGATTCTGAATTTCCGGAAAACAACGAATACTCTAAACCACTTTATCCCTTAACCGATGATATTTTTAGAGTGGTTGGTAACGAACAAATAACAACGCCCGCAGGTACATTCAATTGTGCTGTTGTGGAAGTTGCAACCTATTCGAATGTGCTGAGAAAATTATGGGTGATTACCGATAAACCAGGATTCGGCATTTATGCAAAAATTATTGAAGATGATCCCGATGTTAGCTGGGGGCATTATTATGTTTATGAATTGCAGGAAATAAAATAACTAAAAACAACTAAAATCTTACTAAAATGAAAAAATTAAGTATCCTTATTTCATTGTTTATTGCAATAACAAGTTGCACAGGAAACGCACAAGATAAGCTGAAACGCTACGATGTAAAATCCGGAATTGTAGAATATGAAACTACAATCTCGGGAAAAATGATGGGAAGCACAATTAGTGGCGGAGGCACCGAAAAATTATTTTTTAAAGATTGGGGCGCAGTAGAATTAAAAGAAGAAGAATCGAGCCAAACAACCACAATTAAGATTTTCGGGAAAGGAAAAACTGAAACAGAAAACACACATGTTATAAACAAGCTGGATAATGGTGAAAGTTATCTTGTTGATTTCGACAAGAAACAAATTTTTGCAAGCAGAGATCTGGCAATGGATATGACCAAAGCATTCAAGCAAGATGCTGATGCTGGAGAAGTGGGCGAAAGTATGTTGGAAAGTATGGGAGGCGAAAAAGTAGGCACAGAAAAATTCCTTGGATACAATTGTGATGTTTGGAATATATCGGGTGGCAAACAATTGCTTTACAAAGGACTAATGTTAAAACTTGAAATGACGATGCTTGGCATCACTACAATTACCGAAGCAACCTCAGCAAAATTCGATATAAATGTTGCCGACAAATTTTTCAATCTTCCCGATTTTCCTATTCAGAAAGAAGAAGGTTATATGGATAATGAAGAATACAAAGAGGATATGCAAGACATGGGTGCCAACATGGAACAGTTGAGCAAAATGTCGTTTAGCGAGTGGAAAAAAATGGCGCAGAAAAATGATGAGGAGATGCAACAAATGAGCGACGAAGAATTGCACCAGACTTATGATATGATTCAAAAAATGATAAAAATGAGACAGGGGAAATAATTAATAATTTAAATAAATGAAACATTTTCTAGTATTCGTAATTGCATTTGTTTCTCTTGCAGGAACCATAAATGCTCAGCAAGTCGATTCGCTTCAGAACCAGGTAATGAAACTATTGAAGTACTACGAATCTTATGATAATGGAAGTCCGGAATCGTTGAAGAAAGCAAAATACAACGATGCAGTTGATGAAATATCGGCTGGCACTGCTACTGAAAAAGATAAGACCGATGCGTATAAAATTATTGACGCATATATAAAAGGTGATAAAGCGCTGGAACAAAAAACGGCTCCTAAAGATGAAAACAAAGAGAGTTTTGATGAAATGATTCAAAATACAGACGAAGTTCAGCAGACGATTAAGTTAATGGAGCAACAACAAAGCAAATTTATGAATATGTCTTATTCTGAATTCGAAAAAACAATGTTAAACGTGAATCCGGTTGCCGGCAAAAAAGAAATGAAGCAGGCTTACAACCAATTGCATAAAAACGATGGAAAACAGGTTGCCATTTCGGAAAAGGATAATGAAATGACTGAAACCCAAAAACAAGTCTGGGCTTTTGATGTACTTAATAATCCGAAAAACTACGAAGAGTTTCGTAAAGCATGTAAAATACTAAATCCTGATTTTCCTGAAGATGAAATAAAAAAAGGTTGGAATAAACGGGATAAATAAAAATCCAAATATTTCTGATAGTGAGATTAGGAAATTTTGGAACACAAAATAATTACAAAAAAACTAAAATTATGAATTGGTATTTAAAAGTATTAAAACAGTATGCCGACTTTAACGGTCGTGCCAGAAGACAAGAGTTTTGGATGTTTGTAGTCTTTAATATCATATTTTCGATAGTTGCCTCAGCTATAGATGCAGCACTCGGAAGCTGGGGAACAATTGCTGGATTGTATGGACTAGCCGTATTAATTCCTGGTCTTGCTTTAGGTGTTAGGCGTTTGCACGACATTGGCAAAAGTGGCTGGATGTTATTGATTGCTTTTATCCCTTTAATTGGAATAATCTGGCTTATAGTTCTGCTTGCTACCGACAGTACTCCCGGTAATAATCAGTACGGCGATAATCCTAAAAATCAATAATTTGAAAAATGAGAAAGCAACCATCGATTTTTAAAACACTTTTTTTTGCCGCGATTCTTTTTGCCATAGCGATTGTTTCCAACAAATACATAATAAAACCTCTTGCCGATGAAGCAAAAGCATCTACAGAATGGCCAACAACATCCGGAATAATTACCGCTTCAGAAATGACCAAAGAATGGAAAAAAGATGAGCAAAATTTGAACAAGGGAGATTATATGTATTCGGCAGAAGTTCGCTACAATTATTCGGTTGGTGGAAAACAGTACGAAGGTACGCGAATAGACGCTGCTCAGAGTTCGACGAGTTCTGAGAGTTCGGTTAAGGAAACATTGCAGGAATATGCAATGGGGAATATAGTAACGGTTTATTATAATCCTGAATCTCCCAATAAAGCAATGCTCATTCCTGGTGCCAGTTTTGTCTTGAAGTTACTATTTAAACTGCCTTTTGTGTTTGGTGCTGTTGCTATTCTTATGATTTTAGGCTTGCTAAAACGACTAATATTCGGATGATTACTAAAAATTTAATTACAAATAAATAATACTAAAAATGAAATCACACGAAGTAGATTACAAAATCGGAGGGCACGACATTCAGTTTGTAGAAATTGAACTCGACCCACAAGAAACCGTTATTGCCGAAGCCGGCGCAATGCTTTATATGAAAGAAGGCATTGATTTTATTACAAAAATGGGCGATGGTTCAGAGCCGGAGAAAGGATTGTTTGGAAAACTTTTATCGGCAGCATCGCGCAAAATTACCGGCGAATCAATTTTTATTACCCATTTCAC
>JBBQPP010000224.1:0-6556 GCA_038217255.1 Bacteroidales bacterium
TCCGTTATTCATCATGTCGCGAAGCATTTGTTGCATCATTTCGTGTTGCATCAAACTCTGTCCCATTTGTTTACCCATATTTTGAGGGTTACCATTCTTCATTTGTTCAATCATTTGCTGCAATTGCTGTTTTATGCTTTCCGATGCTTGTTTTAACATGTTCATGCCGGGTTTTCCTTTTTCACCGGGTTTTTCACATTCCTGATCGCCAGGCTGTGAATTTGCCATTTGATTCTCAAGGTTTTCCAAAGCTTCGTTCAGCATCAACGCCAGATTGTTTAATGAGGTAACCACAAATTGCTGACTTACCCGGGCATTGGGAAAAAGTGCCTCTTGCATTTCTTCATTTGCCCGTTTCAAATATATTTCCATAGAAAGCAATTCGTTGTTTACCATGCTTGTAATCTGAGGTGTCCGCATAGCCAGTGTATATAAGGAATCTTTTACAATCTGACTTTGTTCGAAAATCCTTTTCTGATCCCTATTTAGTTGATTTAGTGCAGGATCCTTATCCGCTATTCCATTCAAATCTGCTAATACTTTTTCCTGAGAAAACGAAAGGAAAATCAAATTGCTTAGTATTTGTTTCAGGTTTTCAATGTTCTCCATGTTCTGTTCCTTCGTATTCGAATCCAACATTTGCTGCATTCCAAACGCCATATTTTGCATTTTTTCGCCGGTTTTTTTGATACTCTCTCCCGATTTCCTTTTGTTCTTTTTGTTTAAATCGCTTTTGCTTTCTTCAAAACTTTTATCTACGTCATTAAATTCTTCATCAAACTCATCAAAATTCATCGGCTTTTTAAGCTCCTTATTCAATTCGAGTGCATCTTTCATATTCTTTTCAAGCTCCCTGGTTTGTTCCTGATGCTTCGAAACTTTTTCTTCTGTCCCTTCAAAATCCTTGTTTTCTTCAACTTCCTGCGCCAGTTTTTCCTCCTCCTTTGCTATTTCATTTATTTGATCAATAACGTCCTGAAGCTTTTGTTCAACCTTCATTTTCTGCAACATTTCAAGGTTTCGTTCCAATTGTTTTTCCAGATCTTCCAGCGTTAAATTCATATTTTCTGAAAGTTGATTCAATTTTTGA
The DNA here is from genome assembly GCA_038217255.1 of Bacteroidales bacterium. Classification (GTDB taxonomy): domain Bacteria; phylum Bacteroidota; class Bacteroidia; order Bacteroidales; family Prolixibacteraceae; genus Draconibacterium. Next base: position 1,091 of record JBBQPP010000224.1, read on the forward strand.
CTGTTAAAATCTTCCGCCAGTTTATTGAATTCTTCCATTAGTTTTTTTAATTCATCAGTAAAAACTTCATCCAACAACTCTTCAATTTGCTTTTGTTTTTCCTGGATTGCCTGATTTTTTTCGTCAAACGAATTCAGATAATTATTTAAATTTTGGTTATCCTGTTTTATTTGGTCATACAATTGTTCCAATTTATTTTGCTTCGAAATGATATCGCTAACCATTTGCGATTTCTCCCAATCCGAAATATTTGTGTCCATATTTTTTATCTGCAGGTTATTCAAATCCTTCTTAATTTCTTTGGTCAGTTCCCGGCTTTTATCGATATTGGCTTGCAATTTTTCAAATTGTTCTTTATCCTTTGCCATAATTTCCTCACTATTAGGAAAATGAAAAGTAAAATTATTAGAAGTAGTTGTTTTATAATTATTTATGGCATCGTTATCGGTTACTGAAAAATAATAAGAAACAATCCCTTCCTTTTGGCTTAAATCCTGAAAATCAAACGCAAAATAAAAATCCTGGTCCGTCAACATTTTAACAATCGGTATTAAAATTGCCGAATCTGAATTATCAATATTATAATGAAACTGAAGTTTAGAAAAACCATAATCATCGCCAACAATACCTTTGAAATAGAAACGGGTTAGTTGTAAAGAATCTTCTATTTGTTCAACCTCAATTTCAGGAAACAAATCCGGAATTACTTCAATTGAATATGATAAAGCCAATTCAGGTTGCGTAATAGTATTCTGTATGAAAACATTATAATTCGTTGATTTATAAATATTTGAACTTACTAAATAATTATTGTTTATATTTTCAGCTTTTATTTTCATCGAATCATTAATCACTATGCAAACCGAATCAATATCAATTCCTGATAAATTCCATTCAACTTTTGTCCCGTTGGGAATTTGCAAATCTCCAATATTATCCAGCACCTGCGATTGAAGTCCTGTGTATGAAGGTGGAAAAATTGTTGTTTTGAATTGTGTAATTCCAGGTTTTGGAAGTAATTTCAGATTGTATTGTTCTGAATCGTATTTTAAATCGGTAAAATAAAACTTAACAGAATTGATAACCGAAACCATTTCAAACTCGAATAAACCAGCCGATGCAGTTTTCATCAAATAATTATTTCCTTCAATATTAATATACACTATTTCAGGAAGTTCATCGCCTTCTACCGACATTCTAATATTATATGTATCCCCCTTTTTTACTTCTAATTGTGTATTCTCCAATTTATAACTGAAAGGTGCAGGTTTAACAAAAGTTGTATTAAAATGTACCAACCTGTTTGTGGAATCAATAAACACATTTCTATTTGATATATATATTCCAAAAGTAATTAATACACTGATTATAAAATATATAAATACATATTTTATATTTCTAAATTGAATAGCTTCATTAAAATCAAAAACTTTAAGTTGCTCTATTTTTTGGTCGATGCTGGCCAAAACAAGCTCATTTGAATATTGATTTTGAGGTAAATCATTCAGTTCAATTATATTTAAAAGTCTATCTTCTATCCCTGAAAAATGTTTTTGAATTATTTTAGTAGTTGTCTTTAAATCAATGGATTTTATAATATGAACCATTTTTAATAAAGGAATTCCAACATATTGAATCAACAGGAAAAATGAAAAAATAAGGAATCCAAAAAACACTATTTTACGAACGTCAGAAGAGAGATAAACAAAATATTCTATAACTGAAAACGCAGTATAAATAACTAAAATAAAAAATAAAGATACAACTGCGCCCTTTAATAATTTAAACGAATAGTACCTCAACTTAAACGAATTGAGTTTATTAACAAGTATGTTAAAGTTTTCCGACATTATTTATAAATATTTTAAAATCAGTAATTTATAAAAACCTAAATTGTTAATATGTGTATAAAAACAGTTTAAAAAACAAAAGTAATCTTTTAATATAAAATTTGCATTATTCAATTTTTAATACATATAAAACCAAAAAATTATAATCCACTAATAACTTTCAGTTTTTAATCGCAACATATACACAATTTTTAAACCTGTTTAAACATGTATTTTATAACGTTTAAAACCTATTAACAGTTGTTTAAAACTAAAGTTATATATTTATACTGTAACAAATTAATACATAAAAAGGATGTTGAAAAGCTATCTAAAAAAGTGTTCATTATAAACTCATAAAATTAATAAAATAGAAATGAACAGAATTAACAGGATATAATAAGTAATATTAGATCTTATATTTGTTCTATAAAGAATTAATATAATAATAGATTTTGAAAATACTTTTAGTTGAAGATAATTTGATGAACCAAAAAGTGGTAATGTTTAATTTGAAAAAATTGAACTGTGAAATTACCGCTATTTCAAATGGCAAGAAAGCCCTTGAAACTTTTAAAAACAATAAATACGATATCGTTTTAATGGATATTATGTTGCCCGAAATGAACGGTTACGAAATTACAATAGAAATAAGAAAATTTGAAAAATTAAATGAAGTTACAAATCCTGTAATTATAATTGCCTTAACAGCAAATACATACGAAAAAGATAAAGAGAAATGTTTAAGTATTGGTATGAACGATTATTTATCGAAACCATTTTCGGCCCAACAATTAATAAGCGCAATCGAAAAATATAGCTGAAAGAATAATTAAAAGAATGACAATAGATTTAGAAATTAGGGGCGAAAATTATTCTGATAATGACAAGGAGCTGGATATTAAACTCAGGCCACTTCTGTTCAAAGATTTCAGGGGACAAAAACAAATTGTTGAAAATCTTGAAATATTTGTAAAAGCCGCCAAAATGCGGGGCGAATCATTGGATCATGTTCTTTTGCATGGCCCACCAGGATTAGGGAAAACTACACTTTCAAATATAATTTCAAACGAAATGGGGGTGGGGTTAAAAGTTACTTCGGGTCCTGTTTTGGACAAACCCGGCGATTTGGCTGGTTTACTTACAAACCTTGATACAAACGACGTTCTTTTTATTGACGAAATCCACCGTTTATCGCCAATTGTTGAAGAGTATTTGTACTCGGCAATGGAGGATTTCAGAATTGATATAATGATTGATAAAGGTCCAAGCGCCCGTTCGGTTCAAATTGATTTAAACCCGTTTACTTTAATTGGGGCAACTACCCGATCAGGATTGTTGACTTCTCCTTTGCGCGCCAGGTTTGGTATAAATTCGCATTTGGAATATTATGATGCTGAAGTACTTACAGGTATAGTAAAACGATCGGCGCGTATCTTGGACGTTAAAATTGAAGATGATGCGGCCAGCGAAATTGCGTTTAGGAGCCGTGGAACACCTCGAATTGTAAACTCCCTGTTGCGCCGTGTACGCGATTTCGCGCAAGTTAAAGGTAACGGGAGCATTGATATGGAAATTACAAAACACGCCTTAAAAGCGCTTAATATCGACGAATACGGCTTGGATGAAATGGACAATCGGATTTTGCTTTGTATAATAGACAAATTTAAAGGCGGACCGGTTGGAATTTCGACAATTGCAACTGCGGTAGGAGAGGAAAGTGGCACTATTGAAGAGGTTTATGAACCATTTTTGATAAAGGAAGGATTTATTAAAAGAACTCCGCGTGGCCGCGAAGTTACCGATTTGGCATACACGCATTTGGGAAGAATAAAATATGGCGATACGTTCTCTTTATTTTAAAGGTACAAGTTCTATTTCAAAAAGTTTTGGCCATAATTTACCAGTTACAAAAAGCCGGTTATTTTTATCATCCCAGGCGATGCCATTCATAAAATCAATCCTGTCTTTTTGGTTGTGATACATTTTTATCAAGTCCGGAAAACTGATTTCTGACAATATCCTGCCCGTTTCCGGATCAATTTGCACAATCATTTCAGTTGTATAAACATTGGCATAAATGGTTCCATTAATATATTCCAGTTCATTTACGTTTTTAAAAATCGTTTTATTGTTACCAACTTCAACGCGTTTTAAAATTGAAAAGTCGTATGGGTTCATCCAGGTTAAAAACTGCGATCCGTCGCTCATAATAAGGTTTTTACCGTCATTTGTCAATCCCCAGCCTTCGTTGGTTGTTGATGTGAATTGAAAACTATCGATTAACGCGAAACTGATAAAATCGTAAATAAAACCTTTTTTCGAGCGGTAGGTCAACTGGTAAATTTTGTTGTTCAAAACTGTTATTCCTTCGCCAAAATATTTTTCGTTCAATTCAACGGATTGAATAGCTTTTCCAGTTTTTAAATTCAATTTATAAATTCCAGAGGTTCCATTTTCTCCGGTTCCTTCATAAATATATCCGTCGTGAAATTCCAGTCCTTCGGTAAAATATTCTTTTGGATGTGGATAAATATTAACGGTTTTGTAGGTTAATTTTTCCGGAACAATATTAGAAAGTGTATGTAAACTTTTTGATTGTGTGTTACTTACACTATCTGTTTTTATCGCTTCAACCGAGATTACGCTGTTTCCCAAAGTGTTGATTTCAACGCCTTCAATAGTAAAATCCAGGTCTTTGCTTTCTTTTATCAGTTCGTTTTGGTAATAAACTTTTATGTTTTCTATTTCGCCGTTTTTTACTTTTGTTGAAACATTTACAGAAATTTTTTCGCCAAAAATATAATTGCTTTTATTGGGTTGAATAGTAATAGAACAAACCGGTTTGCGCGATTTTGATGAATTATTTGAACACGAAAAAGCAGTTATAAATAAACTTAAAAGAATTATCAACGAAAAAGAGAATGGTTTCATTTTGAATTAAAAATTAAATAAGGAGGTAAAATTAATATAAAAATGCTTGTACGGTTTTTCAAAAGTAAAATACCTAATTAGAGATTCAATTGTGCCAGATGAATCATATCTTTGCCCAAAATTTAATTCATTTTGAATAGCTATAAAAAACTTGCAGGCGACACTGTTATTTACGGCATGAGCAGTATCGTCGGACGGATTTTAAACTGGTGTCTCGCTCCATATTACATGGTAATTTTTGCCCCCGAAGATTTTGGGATTATGACCAATTTGTACCAGTATGTGGCGTTTTTGATGATTTTGCTTACTTATGGAATGGAAACTTCGTTTTTCAGGTATGCCTCCAAAAGCGATGAACCTGATAAATTGTATTCCACAGCAGTTATTTCGCTGTTTTCAACTTCAGTTTTATTTGTCATCCCTTTTTTCTTTGTTAGTGATTTTGTCGCTCGCATTTTGCAATATCCCGGGCATCCCGAGTATATTTTGTGGCTGGCGATTATTCTTGGAATTGATGCGCTGACTGCTATTCCTTTTGCACAGTTGAGATTTAAAAACAGGCCGGTTCGGTTTGCCACAATCAAAATCATAAACATTGCTTTCAACATTGCTTTCAACTTATTTTTCCTTTCACTTTGCCCATATTTGCTCAAAAATAATCCCGATTCGATTGTGAGATTTTTTTATTCGCCCGAGATAGGAG
>JBBQPP010000225.1:0-6535 GCA_038217255.1 Bacteroidales bacterium
ATCCGCTGGGAGTGATTGATAATCGCGCCAGTGAGGGAACCCTGATTTTAAGGTTAATGTGCCATCAATAAACTTCGTAAAAGCGTCATCTGTTGGTACAAACAAACCGTTGTGTTTCACAAGGGTTTGATTTATATTAAGGATGCGTTCTTTTTGTAGATCAAATGCCAGACCAGCGTAATTTAAATCCCACAATGTATCGACCAGTCCCCCAAGTCTTACCTCCGGTTGATTAAACGTGGCAGTTTTGTTTGGCTCAAAATTCGGATAATACCAATAAACCATTTCAAGGAAGATTTTATAGGTTTCACCGGGCATTTCTTTGTCAAGTAGTTCCTTTGCGTTCAGCATCGGATTCACAACCCTGTCGATGATATGTACAAATCCGTTTTCGGCTAAAATATCAGCCTTGAGAATCTTGGCTCCTGCATAATAAACATTTCCCGGTTCATATACTCTGTCAAAATAGAAACTGTAATCTTTAGGAGAAAGACCATTTTTATTTAAATATTCATCATAAAATATCGGTACATATTTTCTTGATTGAACAAATACCCTTTTATAACCGTCAGATATAGTTGAATCCATCACAATCATTTCCTTCTTATTTTCCCTTTTAATCCAATATTTTTCGACAGGATTTCTCAACATTGTCTCCCGTTTATAAGCGTATGAGTTCGAATTTTCAGTATCTCCAACTCTCCATCCATATGCACCGAGACTTTGCAATTGCCCAAACGACCATGGATTCTGAATAATATGGAATTCGGTTATTCTTTCAAGTTCATCTAATGGAATGTCTGAAATGCTCGTATAATGATTTTCAGATAGAAACTGTTTCATAGCTTCATCGGTCGGAGCGAAAACGCTCCAACTTCCCGAAACATCCAGAATCTTGTCTAATCCGGCAAGTCTTAAACATTCAGTAAACATGGTAAGATTCTCCTGAACTGACACAACAGTGTACAATTTACCTGGGAGCCAGTCGGGTCTTTTATATATATCTTGTTCGCTTAACTTCTTACAACCTGCAAAAAGGCTGAAAAAAATTACTACGAGAAGCATAAATAACTTATGTTTCCTCACTATTTTATACATGTTAAATATGTTTTCTTCTAACGATTTTATGACTTCATCTTTTAAAATTTCATAAGAGTCACCCTGATTTTGATTTTCGTGAAGTAAAATTTGTGTTTTTTCGTCGATAAGTTTTTCCAGTTCAGTTTGCCCGGGCAATAAAATTACACCAACCGGGGTGCCGTTTTTCACAAGGGCAATCTGTTGTTTATTTTCAACTGTGCAACTGTATATTAGCACAAAAAAATTATTGCAAGCTTTAATGGATTTTTCAATATTGATAATTTTAACCGCATCTACGCGTTTGCAAATATTACAATCATTTATTGCTCAGCAAAGAAGCTGAATCTCCATCCAAAAAAATCCATGCTGATTCGTGTTGTTTCATAATTGATGCGGGAACAAATGAGGTGACCTCTCCTTCCAATGAATCTTTAACCGCCTTTGCTTTTCGCTTGTCTGGGACACTGCAAATAATCGCCTTCGATTTCATAATTTGTTTTATCGACATACTGATGGCTTGTTTAGGTACATCCTCCAATGTTTTAAACCAACCCTCGCCCATTTGCTGTCGTTGGCAATCTTCATCAAGGGTAACCACAAGATATGCTTCTTCTGTTTCGAAATCTGCCGGTGGATCATTGAAAGCAAGATGAGAATTTTCGCCGATTCCAACAAAGGCAACATCAATTGGGTATTCCTTAATTATTTTACCTAAACGTAGGCATTCTAAATGTGGTTCAATATCTCCTGAAACATAGTGGAATTGTTTTAGCGGAAGTTTATCCACAAATCTTTCTTTCAGGTATTTTCGAAATGAAGCAGGGTGTTTTTCAGAAATACCAATGTATTCATCCAAATGAAAGCCGGTAACTTTTGACCAGTCCACCTCCTGTTTAACTAATTCGTTTAACATTTCAAATTGAGAAGCCCCGGTAGCAACAATAATATTGGCTGCTCCTTTTTCTCTTATCGCTTTTTTAATTAATCCAGCGCCGGTAATTGCAGCTTTTTGCCCTAATTCATCCTTTGTTTTTGATATTACTATTTCCATCAGATTTTATTGTTATTAATTATACATTTATTATTATTTCAACTAAAAAAAATCGGCCACTGCTAAAAAAGCAGTAAACAAACTGAATAAGATAACACCAATCAACCCAATATTCATTTTTGTACCTGCCATATATTCATTCATCACCGATTTTCGGTTTATCAGGATAAAAATTGGTATGGCAACTGCGGGTAAAATCAATGCCTGAAATGCCTGGGAAAAAACCATCAGCAAGGGAGGAGTGGTGTCAATAAATTGCATCCCAAAACCAAATAATACACCTGCCAATCCCAGAATCCGGTACATGGGAGAACGAATATTCCGCTCTCTGCCAGTATAATCGGAAATCAGCCATGGCGTGATTAAAATAATTGGAAAAATAGATGAAATCCCAGCACCCACAATCCCAAGAATAAGTATAAAGGCCGCAATTTTGCCTCCCATTGGTTCAAAAAGACTAATCATTTCAACTGTATTGTTCATTTTCAGTCCCATCACATGCAGTGTACCTGCTGAAACCGCCATAATTACCAGGCTCAGAAAAAACATCATTGATGCAGAAACTGCCGAGTCTCGTTTTTCCTGTTTTAAATTTTTGATCGTCCAGCCTTTTTCTGCCACCACAGTACTCCTCATGATAAATACGGCAGCAGAACAGGTGGTTCCGGCAATCGCCGCAATTAACCGTAAAGATCCGGGAGTTTTTGGTATGCCAGGCACAAGTCCGCTAACAATAGACGAAACACTGGGTTTAACCATAAAAAATACGGTAATGAATGAAAGTCCCATCAGAATGACAAGGATGATAAGGAATTTCTCAAAAACCTGATATTTTCCTTTCCATAATAAAGCATATAAAGCAACAACCAAAAATGTTGTTATGGCTAAAGTATTAAATCCCGGACCACCGAACAGAATTTTTGAAGCTTCCTGTATTAAATCGGTTACAATTCCAAATATTCCCATTAAGGCAAGTATTTCACCAATTACCAAAGCAATCAAAATGTAAATGGCCAGTAACTTGCCGTATTTAAAACTTGTTTTTATTGTCGAAAGTGCGGTTTTGCCGGTTACAAGGGTTGTTTTCCCATATGCTACCATTAAAATGTAGGTGAAAATACACGAAAGTACCAAAGCCCAGGTTAGTGCCATGCCATGTTCGGCACCCACTTTTGCCATGGTTGTGATACTTCCTGTTCCAATATTGTAACCGATTAAAAACAGACCCGGCCCTATTGCACTTATCCCGATTATTATCTTTTTAAATAGCTTCTTGTCTTTCATTATCTTAAAAATTACTCTTTGGAATAAACTACTTTCCCTGCCAGTATGGTTTTCTGAATGATAATTTTTCCATCCTCAATCGTAAATAATATCAAATCGGCACGTTTGCCCGGTTTGATTTCTCCAATATTGTTCAATCCAATTAAATGAGCAGGGTTTGTACTTGCCATCTGAATTGCATCAGAAAGGCTGCATTGTGTAAATTTCATCATATTCGAAACATCCATTGAGATTGAAGATGCAGCACCGGCCAATACATTTTCAGCCGGAAATTTTACCACATTCGGTGTTAACACTACTTTTCTTTCCCATCGTATATATTCTCCCGGTTCCAGACCTGCCAGGTCGAGTGCATCGGAAACTAAAACAGTACGATTTGTACCTTTAATTTTGTAAAAACACTGTAATTCTTCCTGGTTCAAATGAAATCCATCGGCAATAATACTTGCTGAAATACGGTCGTCAGCCAGTTGCGGCCATAACGGATTTTCGTGCCGGTTAATCATATTTGCACACCCATTCCCCAAATGTGTGGACATGGATGCCCCGGCATCAACAGCTTGTTTTATTTCTGCTGCACTTCCATTATGATGACCTAAAGAAACAACAATCCCTTTTTTGCTGCATTCCTGAATAAACTGGATAGCTCCCTCAATTTCAGGAGCAACCGTAATTAATTTTATTCCATTATTTGCAGCATTTTGAAATTCCAAAAATTCATTCCAGTCAGGCTCCCGGATATATTTTTCGAGGTGGGCGCCACGATATCCCGGAAGTGGAGAAATATAAGGACCTTCGAGATGAAAACCCGGAACAGACTTTCCAATTACCTCATCATCCAAAACTTTGGAAAGGATAGAGAAACTGTTTTTTAAAGATTCCTTATCGGCAGTTATGAGTGTTGGCAGATAAGATGTAACCCCCTCTTTCCACAAGGCTTTTGTAGCTTCCCGTATTCTTTCGATCGTTAATTGCTGGTCAGCAAAATCAACGCCCATGTAACCATTAATCTGAATATCAATTAATCCGGGAGCAACATAGATTTTAGGAAGATCGGATTCGGCAGACAGATGTTCGATTTTTGAAATATTTCCATCTGATATTTCGATGCTTACCGGTTTCCCATCTAAATAAAAAAGCCCTTCAACCATTTGCTGCGCATTTATTCCATTTAAATTGAAAAGAAAAGTTGCTAAAAGTATAATCCTCTTGATGAATCTTATTTTTTCCATTGTTTTAGTTTTATTGAATTTATTCCGAATTAAATTTTCATTTCCTAACCTTTTTCATATTCGCGCGACCATAATTTTTGCGCATTCTTATCACCAATAATATGCCCGTTTTCCGGATTTGTTTCCAGCGAATGACCCACCCGTTGTGCAATATTTCCCAATTGAACCAGCAAAGTACTTTTATATCCTGAGTTAATATCTGCCTTTAAATTTTCGCCATTCATAATGTTGTTGAACAAATTCCGAATGTGCAAAGCATCAAGATGGCTTGCAGGATTTGCAGCATCCCGGGGATCGATCTCCGTTGTATCTTTTATCTCTTTTATAATATTATTATTCAAGTCGTAAACTTTATAATCGTTTCCACCTGAAATTACCAAACTACCATTTTCCCCAACGGATCGGGTTGGTTTTTGTTAAAAAGCATATTCCTTAGTTTTTCATCTGCCCCACCATGGCTGCCTGCACCAGATTCAACAAGCCAGGTTCTGGTTTCTCCAAAGTTTTTAGTAAGGCGAAACTCGTTTTCACCAGCAACTTCCCAAGGCTGCCTGTAATTTACGTTTACATCCAATCTCCCTTTCTCTCCGTTAAAAGTAATCCGTTGACCTTCGTACGGTAAAAAAGCATTCATGTTATAACTTAACAATACGCCATTTTTATATTTCACTTCAACCGTCAGGGTATCATAAGTGTCGATATTATTATCCCACACACAACCATCCCTAAGGTAACCATCAGCATCTTCATTATTGACATAAAGGTCCATTGCAAATTTATCTTTTGTAATATCCCAATAAAAATCACATTTATCGGTAAAAAGGCAGTTACGGCAATTTTTTGCTCTGAAAGAATTGTTTTTCCCATAAAATGCCACGTCGCCAAATGCATGAACGGTTTCCGGCTCAGCATCCAATGTCCAGTTAATTTGGTCGAAATGATGGGAAGCTTTCGTTATTAAAAGTGTACCCGAATATTGCGACTTACCGTGCCAGCGCCTGAAATAATCAGCACCATGAATAATATCCAGGTTTTCCTCAAATCCCACAGAAATAATACGCCCCAATTCTCCAGACATGACCACTTTTTTTATTTCTTCAGCCATGGTCATGTGACGCACATTAAAAGTAGTAATAATCCGTTTCCCTGTTTTTACTTCCGCATCCATGAGACTTTGACATTGTTCCGCTTCTGTGGCCAATGGTTTTTCACAAATTGCATCGCAGCCGAGTTCCATTGCCCGTATTACATATTTAACCTGAATAATTCATAAAAACAAAGCAAAGCCCATGAAAAATTAAGATATATTACTATCTTACAGTGCATTACAACCATATTAACCATGAGCTTTTCAGGAAATAAAATTACAGAAAAAAACTTGTCCGCCCAAATCGGCGGTCCAATCGATTACCCAAAACTATTTGATTTGGAACCCATTGAAAATAAGCGTGTTGAGGTCAGTTTTACCGCTCCCGGCATTTCTTCGGACGGCGGATTGCTATTGGTCAAAGATATTGAAAGCCGGACGGGCATAATTAAAGCACTCGTTTCGTGCATTGCCGACACCCGCCACCAAAGTTATTCATTGATTGCGACGACACCAACAGCGACACACACGGGGCGCAACAATTGACGCTGTTCAATAATTATTATGGCGAATATTGCTATATGCCCCTGCACATTTACGAAGGCTTGTCGGGGAAACTGATCACCACCATACTCAAGCCGGGTAGGCGGAGCAAAAGCACAATTGTTTTCGGGACAGTCAAAAGGATTCGCCCACCTGCGCAAATCGTGGAAGAACACGGTAATAATCGTGCGGGGCGACAGCCATTTTTGCAGCAAAGAACTTATGGATTGGTGCAAGGGCGAACCGAATGTACGTTTC
>JBBQPP010000226.1:0-6523 GCA_038217255.1 Bacteroidales bacterium
GATATAAAATGAAAAAAATAGCAACATCAATGAAAGTCACAGTAATTATCGCTAACAAAATACTCATAATTTAATTAAATGAAATTTAATACAATCAATCCGAAAGCAATTGTAATATTTTTTATAATTTTCGGCACAATATTCAAAACATTCTCTTTTTACTAATGCTAAATAAAACAGACGGGAATGGATATTTATTTTTAATCAGATATGTTATGAAAATAACTTAAATACATCCAGCCCAGTAATTTAAATTTAATCGCGATGAAAAATACTTCGACTTACCTGATTTTACTTATTTCTTTTTTACTGTTCAATAATTGTAACAACAATAAAACCCAATCAATTGAAAAACAAGACACCTTTCCTGAAAATAATATACAAGGGTATCTGTCAAGGGTTGCAGAAGAAATAACCGACAGTGCGCTTTCGGATATAAATACCATTGATGACTGGGAAAAAATACGGGACCATCGTTACCAGGAATATGTAGATATGATGGGCATAAAGGAATATCTAAATAGCGAACGAACTGACTTGAATGTTACAATTACAGGAACCATCCAAAGAGATGGCTACCGCATAGAAAAGCTTTATTATGAATCGCTGCCCGGCCTTTATGTGCCCGCCAATTTATATATTCCCGACAATATTAAAGAACCAACCGCTGCCATTTTATATGTTTGTGGCCATTCGCTAACCCAGAAGGTACATTACCAACCCTATCCCGCAAAATTGGCCGAACTTGGATTTGTTTGCCTGATAATCGAAACAATACAACGTGGCGAGGTTGAAGGCGAACATTGGGGATGTTATGCCAGAGGTTGGTTTAACTGGTATAGTCGTGGCTACAATCCGGCAGATGTAGAACTCTGGAATGCTATTCGCGGACTTGACCTTTTGGAATCACGCAAGGAAGTTGACTCAACAAAAATGGGCGTTACCGGCATTTCAGGAGGAGGCTCGCAAAGCTGGTATATTGCGGCTGCAGACCCTCGTATTAAAGCCGTAGCCCCGGTATGTGGAGCCAGCACCTTAAAGGCACAAATCGGTAAACGTACAGTTGATGGTCATTGCGATTGTATGATGCCTACAAATACATATCAAAAAGATTTTCAGGATATTGGAGCTCTGATTGCTCCCCGCCCATTTTTAATCGCCCAGGCCGACAGAGATGGTATGAACACCATAGAATCGGTTCGCCAACTTTATACCGATGTAAAAAAAATATACGAGCTGTATGGAAAGGCAGAAAACATTAGTTTCGTTGAAACTCCCGGTGGACATTCGTATCATGAAATTTCCAGATCTAAAATTCATTCATTTTTCCTCAAACACCTGATGGGAAAAGATATTTCACCGGAGGAGGCCGGCGATATTGATAATTCAGCTGAAAACCAGCTAAGTGCCGGGGAATTGAAAGTGTATGTTGACGGTGTACCTGAAAACGACAGGACTACAAAAATCCAGGACTCATTTATAAAAATTCCGGCAGCTCCTGAAATTTCAAATGAAAAAGAACTGATCTCTTTTCGGGACACTGTTAAAAATTTCCTTAAAGTTAAAACCTTTGGTGCTTTTCCTGAAACTGCTCCTCCATTTGATGCCAGTTTGTATTTCAGATCGCTGGATGGTGCGAAATTCGGTTGGAATATCTACAGTTTTACATCGGAAGAAGGGTGGCGACTGAAAATCGACCTTCATTGGCGGAACGACACAACAAAAAAGAAACCGCTAATGATTGTCTTGAAAAATGCCAACCAGGAACGCTGGCAATCGGAAAGTATGATTTCAGGATTATCGAATGACTGGAATATCGCCTATTTTGAAACCCGTGGTGTTGGAGAATATGGCTGGGATCCATCACTTCAGTGGCATGTTCGTATTGCCTCAGCCTGGACTGGCAGGACAGTGGCCTCGATGCAAGTTTATGATGTGTTACGATGTATTGAATTTTGCCGGACTTTAAAAGAAGTTGATCCTTCAAAAATCGGGATTGCGGCAAGTGATGATATGACCGTGGTAGCCATGTATTCCGCCTTGCTGGATGGCAATTGCCAACAATTAATCCTGAAAAACCCACCGGCAACTCAGGATGTAGCAAGCAACCCGGACGGGAAAGGCGAAGCCATTGAAATGCTAAATTGTTTGCGTATAACCGATGTTTACCAGTTACCTGCCTTAGTAACTCCAACCAAAACAGCAATTATTGGCGAGATGCCGTCAACTTATAAATGGTCGGAAGATGTACTAAAAAAATTGGGCAATTCTGGAATTACCAAAGTTGAACAACTAAAAGATTTATAGTTTATCTGGCTTTAACAATTGGATACTTATAACTAAATTGCATAAATCCTTCAAATTATAACTTTAATCAGTTTTGTATTGAATTTATATTTCGTATCCTTGTTTTTAAATGTTGCTATACGTATTATTTAACGTTGAATTAAAAATATAGTATAAAATGAAAAAGATATTTCAAATTGGAATTTTGTTAATCCTTATCGTTACTCTGGGCTGTCAAGGCACAAGGAAGAATGCGGAAACAAAAAATATTTCAGAAGAATTTCCTCCAGAAATGGTAAATTTCAAACCCTATGAAAACAATCCTGTTTTCAGCGGCTCAAATTCAAATACCTGGGACAATCAAATTCGTGAGCGGGGCTATATATTGATGGAAAACGGAAATTATAAAATGTGGTACACAGGATACAAAAACGATGAAAAGGATCCTAAATATTTGGGCTACGCCACCTCAACAGATGGTATTAACTGGGTTAAATATGCGGACAATCCAATTTTTGATGAAAAATGGACGGAAGATATGTTTGTTGTTAAAAATGTTGATAAGTATTATATGTTTGCAGAGGGAGAAAATGATATTGCTCATTTATTGACTTCTACTGACGGTATTCATTGGCAGGAAAAAGGTGATTTAATTATTCGCACAACCAACAACGAAATCATCCCGGCGCCTTACGGTACACCAACGGCCTGGATTGAAGAGGGGAAATGGTACCTTTTTTATGAACGTAATGATTTAGGAATATGGCTTGCCACTTCAAATGACCTGATTACCTGGACTAACGTTCAGGATGAGCCTGTAATAAAAATGGGGCCTGAACTCTATGATGCAGGTGCTGTTGCTGCAAATCAAGTTGTGAAATTCAAAGGGAAATATTATATCTATTACCATGGCTCAACCAATCCCAATTGGGCGAATCCCAACGAAAATGCCATTTGGTCCTCCAACGTTGCCATGTCAACAGATTTAGTTCACTGGAAAAAATACCCAAATAATCCAATTGTAAAAGGCGACCATTCAAGTCCTATACTTGTATTCGATGGCAAAAACTATCGTCTTTATACTATGCACGATAAAGTTTGGCTCTATATGACTGAATAGAAAACCTGAAACAAACAAAAAAATACATATCAATAAAACAATAACTGAAATAAGTCTAATATAAAAATAAAAAATATGGAAATAGTTGTGAAAATATTGTTTTATTTCTATTTTTGAATATTTTAAAAGCTTTCGTATATTTAATTTTATATTACGATATCTTATTTTTAATAAATATTCTAATTTTATGACAAAAAATAAAATTTTCACTAACCTGCAGCTGACAACGCTTGTTGTTTTACGGTTTCTCATTGGCTGGCATCTTTTATTTGAGGGAATTTCGAAATTACTAACTCCTGGATGGTCATCCATAGGTTTTCTTAAGGAATCTCAATGGATTATGGCAGGCTTTGCAAACTGGGTTACTTCAAACAATGATGTCCTGTCTGTAGTTGATTTTTTAAATATCTGGGGTTTAATTGCTATCGGTACCGGATTAATAATGGGACTTTTTACCCGCACAGCAGCCATTTCGGGTGTTCTGCTTCTTTTAATGTACTATTTTAACAATGCACCGATTATCGGTATTGAATATTCTGTTCCATCAGAAGGTAATTACCTTATTGTCAGCAAAACCCTTATTGAAGCAGCAGCACTTTTTGTGCTTGCAGTTTTCCCAACAGGTTCAATTATTGGATTGGATGTCTTGATAGTTCGATTTAAAAACAGGAAAGAATAAAAGAAATATACAATGGCAAAAGATAAAGGACAAACTCAGCAACCTGAGGAAAAATATTCCCAGTCGCGAAGGACAATGCTGAAAGCTTTGGCAGGGATTCCAGTTTTAGGGTTAATGGCATATGAGGTGATGGAGAAAAATTCATATTACAAGAAAAATGAATTTAATCTGATCGAAGAACTAGGTCTGAAAGATATTCAGTTACCTACAAAAATAGCAAGTGCTGCAAAAGGGGATTTGCTTCGTATTGGTATAATTGGATTTGGTAACCGTGCATCCCAGTTGGCAAGTGGTCTTGGTTTCATGCACCCTGCAGATATGGAAAATCAGCGCAAAAATGGAAAGCTTAATGATTGGCTAACTCAGGAAAATTTAAATGTGGCTGTTACAGGGATTTGCGATGTTTTTGACCTAAATGCAGAAAAAGGCCTGGCTACTGCTTCAAACGAAATTATGGCGGGTGGAGCAAAACCTTCAGGTCTGCTAGTCAAACGATATCGGACATATCAGGAGATGCTTGCAGATGATTCGATTGATGCAGTAATCGTTGCAACACCCGACCATCATCATGCACGGATTACTACAGATGCCGTAAATGCAGGAAAGCATGTTTACTGCGAAAAAAGTATTGCCTTAAGTGAAGATGAGTTGCATGAAGTTTATAGCGCAGTGAAAAACAGCGACAGGGTTTTTCAGCTTGGCCATCAAATCACCCAAAATGTTGTATTTCAGCAGGCAAAAGAGATAATGAAACGAGATATTTTAGGAAAAATAACGCTAATAGAATCAACTGTAAATCGTAACTCTGCCAGTGGAGCATGGATAAGGCATCTGGATGAAAACGGCAACCCAAAACCGGGTGATCTAAATTCTATTGACTGGGAACAATGGCTTGGCAACCGGCCAAAAGTGCCTTTTACTATTGATCGATTCTACAACTGGACGAAATTTTTCGACTATGATACCGGTATGCTTGGACAACTTTTCTCGCACGAATATGATTCTATAAACCAATTGTTAAGAATTGGCATTCCAAAATCGGTAGTTTCCTCCGGTGGCATATATTATTGGAAAGATAACCGGGATATGCCGGATACTTTGCAATCTGTATTTGAATATCCGGACAGGGATTTATCCCTGTTGTTCAGTGCAACTCTTGCAAATAGCCGTTTACGTGGACGTGTTTTTATGGGGCATGATGCTTCAATGGATCTTGGTGGCGCAATGAGTATTACGGCTAATTATGATTCCACAAAATATAAACAGCAGATTGAAAATGGAAATATAGACACAAACGTTCCCATGCTCTCCATTAGCCCCGGTTCTGGTGACATTGATGCTGTTTCATCAGCAACAGAACAATATTACACATCAAGGGGTCTGACTTCCACTGTTGTGAATGGAAAAAACATAGATGTAACACACTTGCACCTAAAAGAGTGGATTGACTGCATACGCACAGGTGGTGAAACCAGTGATAATATTGATCTTGCCTTCGAAGAGGGAATCACAATTTTAATGGCACACAAATCATATGTTGAAAAAAGACGGGTTGAATGGGATCCGATTCAAAGAAAAATTGTTTAAAAATAAACACTGATTATAGTTTTAGATTAGTTAGATAAAAAAGTGATCCTTCAGAAATGGGGATCACTTTTTACATTTATTTGCATCGCTAACCAAACTCGGGTCCGCAAATCAGAAACTGGTTTTTCGGTATCCCCGGATAGGTATTTTCGTTTTGATACATCCGAACAAAATGACGTTTTTTTGTAAAACCGATGGTGAGTAACCAGTTCATTAATTCCTTTTTATCGTCCAAAATATCGATGACTACCGGTTGATTTTCAAAGCTTTCGAGGGATTTTGAGATTAGTTTTTTTGCATCCTTCGTTGAAGAAGCCAAAACCGGACCGACCTGAAAAAAACGTTTGCCCATTCTTCCCAGTGCTATTCCTGTAATTTGCCCTTCCTGCCTTAACATCCAGACGTTATCCGGATAATCGTTAATAAGAAACTCAATAAGTTGTTTTCTATTGGCTCCAAACACACGCTTATCAAATTCAACGATTTCAGTGATGTTCTTAATACAAATATGTTCAGGTGAAGGTCCATTATCGATTGACAAGGGTTTCATTAAAATCGAAGAAGCACTTATCCGATGGATTAAATATTCAGTTTTAAAACCGAACTTCTGGTAAACGGGCTGACCGGCAGGTGTAGCATCGAGCTTGAGCGACCTGCACGATTTCAGTTTTTCAAAAAGACCTGAAAGGAGCAACTTGCTCACTTTTCTACCCCGAAATTCCTTATCTACCAGTACCATTCCAATCCAGGCTACATCATTTTCGTAATTGATTGCTGTTGCAGTTCCA
The DNA here is from genome assembly GCA_038217255.1 of Bacteroidales bacterium. Taxonomy (GTDB): domain Bacteria; phylum Bacteroidota; class Bacteroidia; order Bacteroidales; family Prolixibacteraceae; genus Draconibacterium. The sequence goes on from JBBQPP010000226.1 coordinate 6,461, forward strand.
ATCACTCTGGAACCGTCGATAGCAGCCAGGCAAATATTCTGAGGATTTTGTATTAGAAGCTCC
>JBBQPP010000227.1:0-6509 GCA_038217255.1 Bacteroidales bacterium
GCGAGCTATTGAGTATTACTCGTGTGCGGATATGGATACTGACAGTATATCCGCAAGGATCCAATGGAGAAGTATCCAAATTCCAGGGTAGATTGTTATCCCCGTTATCTCCTATGGCTGAATGAATTCTTGAATTCGGGACAGGAACAGCGCCATGGGTATGAGATGTTGGTTGGAGTTCAAGTGTCCACCAGGCAAAATAGGGATGAATTGCCCTTAAATGTCCCATACTTCCCGGGTTTGCTGGGGTATAGCTGTGGCAATCGCCTCCATCAATTACAAGGTCGAGGTCTTTCCCAAAATCGACAACCGTATTTGCAGTTGGAGATATGCTTACTGCTTTATTGCACACAACAATTGTGAATTCATCGGCAATTACTTCATTCGAAAACTCATCGGTATGCACAAAGCGAATTGTGTATTTTCCATCGGTCTTCCCGGAAGAATCCCAATTGGCAAGGATGCTGTTAGTGTTGTAAAGTCCAATATTTGGATTTTGTTTGTAAATATACCATCCATCGGCATTGGTCTGAGGATCATCAAATGGTCCTGCAGCGGTAAAAATGTCGTCGAGACTAAAGGTTTCGGAAGTTGAGACCGGCATATATGCAGTATCGGGATCGGTAACTTTTTTCACCAACAAACGATACTTGATTATTCCGCCAAATCCGTTTCTGTCGATCACACCTTTGAAACTTATTTTACCTCCCCATGGCCGGTTGTTGTATATAGAAGCCGAACCAGCATTGAACAAATTCGAAATTGGATCGATGGAAGTCCTATCCACATTACCAACATAATAAATTGCTGAGTGAATTCCTGAACCAGGTTTGAATTTTGGTCTTAGTTGAACCAATGCGTCTTTATAATTGCCCCAATGGTTTAATACATTCGGGTTAACTGTTGAAGGCAAAGATTCCCAGGAAAGTACAGCCCTTATCCGTACAATATTGGGATTGCTGCATTCCCTTAATCTCTGGGTTACATCAACTGGTAATTGGACTGTATAGTAGAGTCCGTTTCTTGGAATGTTTGCTATGTCATGAACATTAAGGCTCACAGTTCCCAAATATTGATCATAAGAGCCATTATTGTCCCAGTCTGCCCAAAAAGCAACATGCTCACGCGATCCTTTTGTACATAAATTGCCATTAAACCCCGATGGTCGTTTTATGTGTATAACAGCACCAAGCCGATCGGTTAGTGTATTTAGGCCAATACAAGTTAATTCTTCAAAACCTACATCCGCCTTTTTTCCAGCCCCATTAAAAAAATCATAAAAACTATTAATGTCAATCTTAAATTTATCAAGGTTGCTGATATCAAGAATTGAGGTTGCCTTGCTAAAATCGAAAGTCGAATTCAGCTTTGATCCAATGGTTGAATAAAATGTACGATGCACAGGAACATCTGCACCAGCATTTTGTTTGAAAAGGATATCTGCCTGTTCAACAATTGGTTCCTTCAGGGTAATTTCAAATTCAGGATCAATAATTGGCGCAAAATCCTTGATGTTTGCTAGTTCCAAAATCTCCTTCCACCAGATTATTGACTTACGCGCCAATTGTATATCGACATCGATATGGTTTCCATAATGAGGAATTTGATTTGGATTGCTTGTCGGAACTGCGTTCCACGAAAGGACTGCCCTTAATGTTGGAATTACTGCTTTGTTGCATTCAAGAAATTTACGGTATTTCTTATCATCTATTGCTAAAAACGCCAGATAGCTGATAGGGTGTTGAGGACCAGATGGCGTATCGGGTATATCTGCAACTTTAAAATCGGACAGACCCATATCCTGAAAACCGGCTCCATCTTTAAAATCAACAAAAAATCTCACGTATTCCTTTGAGCCATTTGAACAAAGGTTACCGCTGTAGCCTGTCGGCAGTTTAACGTTAACAATTGCTTCAAGCCGTTGGTAATAGGGGTTGTACCCTGCGCAAATTACTTGTTCCCAAGCTGTTATATTCGTATTGAACTGAATAAGTTTAGTGTACGGATTTAACAGGAAGAGTTGCCTGCTTTTTACATCTTCATTTGATCCTAAAATAGAATCACTGATTTCCTTTGTTTTTCTTGCCATAATTTTTAATTTTTGTTTTGCCTACTCTTTTCAGTTTTCGGCTTCCCTTTTTTTGTGTGTTATCTTAAAATACGTAAAGTTAAGGCTACGAGAATGGCAATGCAATAGCACAAAAGAATCATTTTTAATATTCATTATAGCCAAATTTATATTATAACTGACGAACAAATAAGATCATATGCTTTTTATTTTTTAATTTTAAGGTTTTAACATTTTGACATTTAATGGATTAAATAATGTCTGAATTATATTTATGGAACTTTCTACGATCAGTCATATTGACAATTAAAATGACTATTGACTGACACTTCTTTTTTTGCTATATTTGATTGAACAAACTCCGTTTATCTAAATGTACCTGCTTGGATTTGTTACGGTTTGCATTTAAATAAACAATAATTAACAAAATGAAAACTTTTGTCGGATTTCCTGAAACCAGAAGAGATGTAAGCAATAAAGATACGATTGGCCCTAACGTTTTTCCGAAACGAAAGAAATTCGTGCTAAAATCGCCAAAAGAAAATAAGCAAATTTATATTGGCACTTGCTACATTGATGATTTATTCAGACAATATGCATGCAAATACGAAAATTGTTACAACAATAAAAAGTGTTTTAAAAACGAATCTTTAAATTATCAGATCCTTCGCATTCATCCGGACGATAAGTTGGTTTGGCGAAAACAAATCTGTCCCGACATCGTTAATTTAATTGCTTCGTTTTGTATAGAGGAACAACATAATTGCATAATATCGTTTAACCTACGCTACACAAAAAGAGATGGATGCATAGCTCAATTCCTTCACAAAGGAAAATTAAGAATTTCTGATGTTACCAAATTACCTATTTTCAACTTAGATGTTTTTACGGAAATCAAGGACATCAAGAGTGATGATAATGTCGTACTCTCTATTTTTCAGAATAATGACGATGCACGCTATCGTAAAATTTTTTCTAAGGTCTATCCGAACAATCAGAAATCAATATTGACTTCGCGCGAAATAGAAATTGTAAAACTTTGCCACAATGGCTTAACCAGCAAAATGATTTCAGACAAACTGAACTTAAGTATCCATACTGTAAAAAACCATAGACGTAAATGCATGGAAAAAACTATGACGCATAATATCTCAGAATTAATCCATTTCTGCCTTGAAAAGAATTGGATTAATGTGTGATTGAAAATTTCGTATTTTAGTAAAATGCTTATTTGGCACCATTTGTTTCCGGTAAAACAATATCTCATTTCTCTGCAAAACAAATGAAACGTTTAATAATCTAACTATTCAGTATTAAAACTAAAGTTCCTTCAAAATAACTCTTCGCAACAATTGCAATGCAGTTTGACTTGAACGGGCAATATTCCTTTCCCGGATATCGCCAAAAACGAATTTTATTGCAGTAACGTTTTTTTCGCTGGCGACAGCTATCCAAACTGTGCCGACTGGTTTTTCTTCTGTTCCTCCATCCGGTCCGGCAATTCCGGTGGTGGAAACTGCAAAATCGGCATTTAAAACTTTTCTGGCTCCAACTGCCATTTCTTTTGCAACCTGTTGGCTGACAGCACCAAATTCAGCCAATGTTTTATCGTTTACACCTAAAACATTCTCTTTTACCTGATTTGAATACGCAGTAACCGAACCGTTATAGAATGCAGAACTTCCAGGAACAGAAGTTATTAAATGCGAAATATAACCACCGGTACAACTTTCGGCTACTGCCAGTTTTTTGTTTTTTGAGGTTAACAACCTGCCAATGACTTCGGCCATTGTTTCGTTGTTGTAACCAAAAATATTGTCGGGAATTATTTGTAGAAGTTTTTGAATTTCAGCTTCCACGAGCGTTTCAAGTTCGGGTTTTGATTTTCCGATTGCCGAAAGCCGCAATCGGACTGCCATTGGACTAGGCAAATAAGCCAGCTTTACGTTTTGGGGAAGCGCATTTTCCCAATGTTCAATTTTTTCGGCCAACATCGATTCCGGCAAACCCTGCGTTAAAACTGTTTTGTGGTAAATAGCCTTGGTTTTTCGGTTGTTGAGCAAGCGCGGAAAAAGTTCGTGTTCAACCAAATATTTCATTTCGAATGGTACTCCGGGCATCGAAACAAAAATAGTGTCGTTTTGCTCGAACCACATTCCGGGCGCAGTACCGGCTTTGTTTAACAAAACCGTGCAATTTTCAGGAACCAGCGCCTGATCGCGGTTCAGTTTGTTCATATCGATATTCAGTTTTGTAAACCTTGATTTGATATGTTCAAAAGTAGGTTCGTGGACAACCAATTTTGTGTTGAAATATTTACAAAGTGTATGTTTCGTAATGTCATCTTTGGTGGGTCCCAAACCGCCGGTCATCACCACCAAATCAACCTTTTCCTCCGCCTTTTTTAGCGCTTCCATAATGTGGTCGTGGTCATCGTGAACCGAGGTAATCTGGTAAATTTCAATACCATATAAATTGAACTGCTCGGCAATCCAGGCCGAATTTGTATCGATTATTTGTCCGATGAGGATTTCATCGCCAATGGTAATTATTTCTGCTTTCATGGTTGAAAAAGATGACGGAAGACCGGAGTCTGAAGACGGAAATCCGAAGTTTATTAAATTATTCAAATGTTTTTAAGTGTTTCAAACGCTGCAATAATGTGGGGTGTGAATAGTGGAAAAAAACATATTTTGGGTGGGGTGTTAAATTGCTCAGGTTTTTGACCGACAGTTTTTTTAGTGCAGAGGCAAGTGATTCAGGATTAAAGTTCCGGGCTGCAAAAGCATCGGCCTGGTATTCATTTTTGCGCGAAAGCAGGTTCATGAAAATACCAAGAACAAACGAAACGGGTGTGTATAAAACGCCAAAGGCAACCAAACCAATATGAAAATTGGGTACTTCAACACCAAGTGCCCGGCTGAGATTCTCGCTGTCAATCAACAATGAAAAAATAAATAGCACAATTCCCGTTTGAACCAAACCAATAATTAAACCTTGTATTACGTGTTTCTTTTTGTAATGCCCAATTTCGTGGGCCAAAACAGCAACAATCTCATCAATTTCCATTTCATTGATTAGCGTGTCATACAAAACAATCCGCTTTTTTGCGCCAAAACCTGTAAAATAAGCATTTGCTTTTGTTGATCGTTTTGAGCCGTTGATGACAAAAATATTGTCAAGTTTAAAACCCACTTTGTCCGAAAACTTTTGAATGGCATCGCGCAATTCGCCTTCTTCCAGCGGCGTTTGTTTGTTGAAAAGAGGTACAATGAGGTTGGAATAAAACATGGCCATGAAAATTGAAAAAGCTGAAATCAGAATCCACGCATAAATCCAAAACATGTTTTGGGTTTTTTGGTAAATCAGTATGATAATAGCGAGCAAACCACCACCAATCAAACCACCAATCAGCCAGCCTTTTAAAGTGTCGAGCACAAAAGTTTTGGGTGTTGTTTTGTTGAACCCGTACTTTTCTTCAATCACGAAAGTGTCGTAAACCGAAAATGGCAAGCTTAAAATATCGGAAGCAAACATGATTACACCAAAGAAAAACAAGGCTGCAACAATTGCATTTGCAGTAATTCCCCAAGCTAACGAATCGACAAAAGCAAACCCAAAAAACAGGAACATTGCAAGCGTTAAAGCAAAGCTGAAACTACTGGAAAGCAATCCAACCTTGTTGTTTTCGCGCTGGTAGTCTTGTTGTTTTTTGTATTTTCCCTCGTCATAAATCCCTTTTACCTCATCGGGCAAAACATCGCTCATTGTTTTTGTATTCAGATAATCGAGGTATTTTTCGAATAAAAAATCAAGTACAATTATCGCTATGATAATCCAGAAAAGTATTTCATGCATAACAGTTTTTTTTGAGGGAACAAATATAGACAAAGAGAGTTTAAAGTTTAAAGTTGAAGGTCTAAAGTTTATAGTAAGAAAAACGGAACACTGACGACACTGATTCTACTGATTTGCACTGATTTTATCTGGGTTGATTAGCAAAATCAGTGTCAGCAGCGTTCTACTTCGTATAATAAACTTACATATTGTACCAATTAATTTTTCGTGTAAAAAACATGATTAGTGCCAAAACTGCAAATAAACCAATGCTACCTGATACAAAGGAAAACGACTCCAATTGCAACAAAATAAAAATAAAGCCAAACGATGCAGCAAGTATCAGGGTAAGAATAAATGAATTTGACCATTTTTTTAGAAAAGTGCGAGAATACAGCAGAACCATTATAATGACAGATGCCGCAGAAATGAAATAGCCCAAATTAAAACCAAGTTGCTCTGAAATTGAAAGTAGCAACAGGTAAAAGATTAGTATTGAAAACCCGACAAGAACATATTGAAATGGATGAATGCGCTGTTTTGTAATGATTTCGTTTAAGAAAAAGGAAAGAAATGTGAATAAAATAACCAAAATACCATATTT
>JBBQPP010000228.1:0-6482 GCA_038217255.1 Bacteroidales bacterium
TTTGTTGGTCCACCCGATTTAGAAGCCCGGATTGATGCCTTTAAAACAAAACTGAAACACAAACCTCATAATATTTCAAAATGGTTGTTCCTGGGCGAGGAAACAGAAAGTTACACATTTGCAGAAATTCAGTTTATAGTTGACGAAACAGCCAGAATAGTTGCATCACAGAGAAAGTCGATTATTGATTTAAACGATTTAATGAAAGTGATTGTAAATAATCCACCAGAATTTACAGACGAAAAACTTCAACAATATTTTTAATAAATCAAATAAGGATTAACCATGAAGAATAAGTTTCAATTGGAAAAAGAGGATTACAAAGTCATAAGATTTACAAAAAAATATATTCGCAATGTTTTAAAACAGTTTGAACTGACACCAAGGTAAATAATCGGTTTTGGAAATTATTTATATGCTCTCGAAAGGCTCCCACTCAAAACTCCAGGTGTTGAAACTTATATTGAACTTAAACATACAGATGGAGACCAATCGTCTTGGGTAATGAAATCGTATGGATTTACTTTAAATGAAGATACTTTCCATATTGATGTAAGTGGATATGCACAAGGCCCAAATGGTGGTGATAGTATTGGCTATTCTGGTTGGTATGTGGAAGCTGATGGTGGTAGAGAAACTGATGCCATACTTTGGGAATTGGAAGACGAACTATCTTTGATAATACACCTTGGTGTTGAGGTTAAAGTTGAGGATTCTTCTGAGATTGAATATGAAGATGATGAACGTTTTGAATTTGATTTTAATTTGCAATGCTCAATGTTGCTGATGAAAAATAGGGATGATTAATAAGATTCTTAGCTGTTTCTTCTTTTGTTACTTTAATGTATTTTAGAAACTCTCGTTCCGTTTTGTGACCAGAAATTTTCATAATATCAATTGGGAATATTCCCCGAAGATACATATTGGTGCATCCTGAACGACGTGCTGTATGGGTTTTTATCAGTTTGTTTTTTGATACCTCGGTTTTTAAAATCAAGCCACCTTTCATTTTTTCCACTAACACAAGTTCAATAATTTTGGCCATTTCTGCTACCGTTTTAATATGCAGGTTAAGTTTCTGACCCCATATTTTTGGTACATTCCAATCATACTTTTTTAATAAAAACTCAAGTTCAGGTTTAATTGGTATTACAACAGGTTCTCCTGTTTTTTCCTGTATCAAACGGATTACTTTCTGGCCACTTTCATAAGTTTGAATGTTTTCTTTCCGAATCCGGCTATAATCAGAAAATCTTTGCGCAGTGTAACACCCAATAAGAAAAACATCGCGAGCAACTTCAAGTACCTTATTTTTGGTTAAATCCAAATTGTAAATATCTGAAAGTTCACTCTCATTAAGATAAATGTTTTCTACTTCAACTTTAAGAATTTTGAATTTTTTGCGGTTTATTTCGGTATTTTGGTGTAATCCTTCATCCTGTGCAAAGTGCATAATGGTTTTTAGATTTTTAATATGTCTGCCAATTGTGTTTGGGCCATAATTTTTGCGAGTAAAAAAATCTACATAATCATCATAAAAGTCCATTGTAATTTGATTAAAGTCCAAACGTTTTCGTTTCAATTTTTGATACTCGTCAAACTGAACTTTGAATCCCTTGAAGTTTTTTATAGTTCCTTTCCGGTATCTTTGTTTTTTGGTCGATAACCTGGCTCCAGATTCTATCTCTTTAATAAACAAATCAAGGTAGGAATTTAAGTTGTTTGCACTTGGCTTAACTTCTACAATCTTTGGATTTTTTTTATCAATACGTTCTTTCACCAATGCCGGAGTTAAAGATTTTTTTTCATTTAACAATTCCTGAATGGTACTTTTTGCAAATCCTTCCAAATTATCAAGGCGTGTATTGAAATTCTGATAATCAAAATATTTTGTTTGTTTGGCTCTGTTTCCATTCCAAAATGTCGGTTTTATTTTTTCACCTGTCGCATATTTAAGAGGACTATAATGTTTTCTTCCATTATTATCTATTTCATAATAACCAAAGTTTACCATCATTAATACAGAAGTTTCCTTTTGTTGAGCTGGAGTAGCCTTTTTTTGTAAGTCTCGCAATTTGAATGAAATATTTACAGCCATGACAGTTATTTTTTCTGTAAATATAATATTTTTTATACGGGGGCTGAATCCGGGGCTGAATATTCTTAATCTTATTTTACTATTTCTTACTTTCCCGACTTAATAAATTTCTGAAAACAGCTATAATAAGGCATTACAAGAGACCTGGAAATGTATTAAGTAAAAAGAGGATAAATAATTTGGGGTTCGCCAGAGACCTCAATGAAATTACAAATCCGATTGATTATCAGACTGATACAATCGGATTTTTTTTATAAAATGAACTGAGCCACAAAAATAAGTTGAAATTTAATAAGGTGCTTCTCCCATATAATTTCCTGCAGGATCGTAATTTGCCACAATAATAATTGCTCCATCGGAGCATTTCGCCAAAGCAATTCCTACTTGCGTAGTGTTTTTCCATACCATTTGTGTGTAATGTCCGGTTTTGTTCCAATTGGAATTATTCACTTTTCCATAGGTATAATCCTCTATTTCGCTATACCAGCTTTTTGATGCATCAAGAGCCGAATAATCCATTCCCTTTCCCCAAAAAATGTTTTCGCCATATTTTTGAGCCCATTTCCCATCATGCGGACGATGCTGCATTTTGCAACCCTTCGATGCTAAATGGTCTGCCCATTCCTGTGCATATTTTGCCAATTCTGGTGACCATATTAATGCAGGAGCTCCTACATCTGAGCGTACTTTGTTGTGAAAGTCAAGTGCAGTTTGGGCTTCAGATTTTGTTATTTTAGAGCCGGTATTACCTTCAATGGTTTGTGCCTGCACCTCAACAAACACGATATTCAGCAAAATTGCTAACCACAGAATACTTTTTTTGATTTTCATAACTTTGATTTTATTTGATTTATGCCTTGTTTGTAACATACAAAAAGATATTATGTTCTTTTTAAACTCAATTTTTTTAAGGTAATTTGTCAACCCAATATTTATAGAACCTTTGCAAATGAATAATTTGTAGAGGTTTTTTTTGTTATTTCAGAAAAAAGAATCTCCTTTTTCTGATATTTACAAAATGAAAAAACTACGGATTATTTTTCTATTTCCCCTGGCTTTTATCAGGTTGATTTTTATTGTTTTCATGTCTGCCTATGTAGTCACGGTTGGTTGGTTTTGGCTGAAATTATTTGGTTTTAATAAACGACTTCAGCGATGGGTGATGCATACCTGGGGGAAAAGTATCCTTTTCTTTTGTGGAATAAAGATTGAAAAAAATGAATTGCCGACAATCGAAAATTTCATTTTAATGCCCAATCACCGCAGTTATATTGATATTTTTATTGTTGCAGCATTAACTCCGGCCGCAATAGTGAGTAAAGCAGAACTTAAAAAATGGCCTTTGGGTAAATTAGGCATCAAAATTACAAATTCGATATTGGTTGACCGATCTGAATTGAAAAGTTTGATTAAAACAATGAATAAAATAAAAGAGTCGGTAAATAATGGGATACCGGTTGTATTGTTCCCTGAGGGTGGGACGTATATTGGACCACTGACAAAACCGTTTAAAAATGGGAGTTTCCAAATTGCGGCTGACGCCGCCATTCCCGTTATTCCAATGGCTATTCATTATAAGGATATTGAAGATGCATGGGTTGGGGAAGATATTTTTTTAGCGCATTTTTTCAAGCAAATGGGAAAACCGTTGACCAAAGTCTTTGTAAAGTATGGCACTCCGGTTTTAGGTTCCGATTATAAGCAAATTCAAAACGAAACAAAGAAACAAATTGATTCAATGCTTACTGAAATTATCAATTCCAAACTTCTTTAATTTCGCCTTCTTTTAAACAAGTAATAGACCGGGATTCCGGAAAGTGCTGTTAATATTGCTATTGACGATTCAAGGGGGCGTTCAAAGAAGGCCAATATTAAAATTGCGATTCCGGTTAATATGAAAAAAATATGTACTACCGGAAACCCCGGTAGTTTTAAAGCAGTTTCACCACTTCTCCTTATTTTAAAGACCCCCAAAACTGCTAAAATTGGAAATATACCTAATGAAAATCCCATATAAACAAGAATCTGTTCAAACGTTCCCGACATAACAAGTATTATAGCAATTGAACTTTGTAATAAAATAGCACCAACCGGCACTTTGTATTTTGGATGCACTTTGGCGGCAAATGCAAAGAAATACCCCTGTTTTGTCATTGAATAGTAAACGCGTGGTCCCAAAATTATAAAAGCGCTTAATGAAGAAATTAGGGCAAAAGAGATTAATAATGATATTACAGATTCGGCGATTGGCCCAAAAGCGTTTCCCGCTGCAAGTCCTGCAATTTCTGTCACTCCATTCATTTCAGCAGGCGAAATGGCATACACAAAAAACATATTAAATAAAAGGTACAAAACCATTACAACACCAGTTGATATCAGCAGTGATTTTGGAATAACTTTTTGTGGCGATTTTATTTCAGAACCAATATATGTAGCTGAATTCCAACCACTGTATGCAAACATCACAAACATTAGCGACAAACCTATTGATTTCCAACCCGAGAATGAAAACTGGAATGGAACGTCGGTATGAAAATGTTGGAAGCTTCCTTTGCCAATGGAGAAACCAGCAATAATTACCCCGGTAATTAACGCCACTTTTAATAAGGTCAATACATTTTGAACCCGCGCTCCAAAAACTATTCCCCGCGAATGTATCAATGTAAATATCAGGATAATAATTATTGAAAACAGTTTCTTAAACAGAACAGGGCTCAAAAAACCGTTTGTGTTTAGAAAGGATTGCAAAGAAGGGATTGCCAAAGTAAAATACTCGGAAAAACCAATTGCAGATGCAGCAATTGGAGCTGAAAAACCTACAATTAATGATAACCAGCCGCTTAAAAATCCAAGCAGGGGATTAAATAGTTTTGTGATAAATATATATTCACCTCCCGCCTCAGGAAAAGTTGCACCCAACTCGCCGAATGCAATGGCACCACAAAAGGCAATTATTCCACCTGCAAACCAAAGTGAAAGCATTAACAGTGGATTCCCAAGAAAGTCCATGATAAAACCGGAAGTAGTAAAAATTCCGGCCCCAATGATATTTGCAATAACAATATTAGTTACGGGGAAAAGTCCCAGTTTCCTGGACAATTTAAAATTGGTGTTATTCAAGATAACCGTATTTATTGCTTCAAAACCATTTATCTGGGAAACAATTTATTAATTGTTCCTCAATTTATAGCTTATCGAAATGCCAGACCTACTTGTTTTATCGATTGTAGTTTGATAATTCTTTAAACTTTCAACATAATCTAAGAATTCCATAATCCCTGATGCCCTCATTGCTGTATTGTGGGCTGTAAAACATCCCCCAATTTCAAGTTTTGGATCCATCGCAATAAAATAATTTTTATACCAATATTTATCCGCATCACTGAAAACAAAATCGTATTTTCCGGGCAATTCCGGAACGAGTTCATGTGCATCTGCCAAACGGGCGTCAATTATTTTATCTACACCTGCTTTTTTGAAATTTGCTTTCGCCTGTAAATATCTTCTTTTATCAATTTCAATGGTGATTAACTTGCCACCTGTTTTGCTTAATGCCCAGGCTATCCAAATGGCCGAATGGCCGGTTGAAGTACCAATTTCAACTGCTTTTTTAAAATTGTTTTTAACAATGATGTCATACAGAATTTTTCCATCATTAATGGGAATATTCATATCACCCCAATTTTCTGCATTTTCCTTTAAAAATGCCTTTACCTTTTTGTCCAGAACATTTTCAACCTCTGGATATTGCGCCCAGCACTGTGAAAAACCAAACAGCCCAAGTAAAAAAAGTATAAAATATTTGTTAGTCATATTTATGTTATTTTGTATAAGTTCTAAAGTTAAAACAAATAAATTAAAGTTGTATAATACTTTTTTTTCATGTTCATAGTGAAACAAAACACTAACTCTTTTACCTAAAACACATTATGATGAATATGGTTAGGTACAAAATCTTATTTCCTATTAAAATGCCGGAGATTAAATAGCCCACCCGAAAACAATTTGTTAAAAAGTCTAAATTTTTTGCTGCAAAATTTGTTTGTTTCAAAATTAAATTATCTTTGTAAGGCATTTGGGATTCATCCCATATTGTGTGTTTGGGGGTTAACATTTAAGGAGGAGGCTATTGAGCTTCCTCCTTTCCGTTTTAGACCTTTGTGAATTCAAACTGAACTTATTCTATTAAACTTAAAATGCCTGAAAATCAGTATTCCCAGGCATCAAGCTATATTATTTAAGGAAAGAGCCACTAATGGGACTCGAACCCACGACCTGCTCATTACGAATGAGCTGCTCTACCAACTGAGCTAAAGTGGCTTTTGTTAAAATCTTATACTGTTCTCCAATCACTTTTTAAAGATACAGGAATCAGCAAAAAAAC
>JBBQPP010000229.1:0-6452 GCA_038217255.1 Bacteroidales bacterium
CAGGAGTTCGATAATTTCAAGAAGGACATTGAGCAGGAACATCAGCAATTTAAAAATAGTAATGACTCAGTTTTTGCCAGATTTTTGAAGGATTCATGGGAGGAATTTGATGTTTTTTATAAGGAAAAGCCAGCAACTCCAAAACCTGTAATTCAGCCAATATTTAATAAAGAAAATATTGCTCCGCCTTCTGAAATAGAAATTACTCAACCCGATAGTACGCAAAATAAGCCCGACATACCAGAACCAACAGAAGAGGAAAAGCCGGCCAAACCATACGAAAATGGTGGCAGGGCAATGCTTGACTTCGATTTTTATGGCTTAAAAAACACCTTTCTGAACCCCGGGAAATTGCCGGATATTAACCGGATTAATGCTGAGAATATCACTTACTATTTTGAGAAAACCTGCAACCTTCCGGTAATTGCGGATTTGGTAAATGAACTACGACAAACACAGCAACGTTTGCATTTAAACGACTGGGGATATTATAAACTGGCGCAAAAAATAGCACAATCAATCGAATCGCAACCTAACAGACAGGTTCTTTTTACATGGGTGTTGATGTTGAAAAGCGGGTACAATGTCAAAACAGGATATACAATGGACGAAACATTTCTGCTGATACCAACGTCAGAGGAGATTTATTCAAATCTTTATCTTACCATTAAAGAAGTACAATATTACATCCAATCATCACGAGATTTAAATAAACCTATTCCTCAAATGATGGTTCATACAAATAAATATCCTGAGAGCAGAAATCTATCGTTGAAGATGAATGAAGTTCCATTAATTGGTCAAATTGATTCAGAAAGAAACATCAAATATAAAACAGATAATTTGAAGGTTTTAACCAACAAAACACTGATGGAATATTTTAACGACTATCCCACCTGTGAAATGGAAGTTTATTTTTCAACTCCATTTACTGATGCCAGTCAACAGCAACTCGATAGTTTTTTCGCACCAAAATTTGAAGGTAAAACCGAAGAACAAAAAGTTGCAGTTCTTCTGGATTTTGTTCAGAATGCCTTTGATTATAAAACGGATAGCGCTCAGTTTGGAAAAGAAAAATATCTTTTTGCTGACGAAACATTATTTTATCCATTTTCTGACTGTGAGGATCGTTCAATTTTGTTTTCGAGACTTGTAAAACATTATACATCTTTTGATTGTGTGGGGCTTGATTTTCCCACGCATGTTAATACAGCAATTTGTTTTGGTAATAAAACAGAGGGCGCTTTTATAAAAGTAAACAATAAAAACTATACAATTTGCGATCCTACTTTTGCAAATGCACCAATCGGATACCTTGATTCTAAATATGAAAAATTTCAACCTAAGGTTATTGTAATAAACTAATAGCAATGAAAAGACCTGTTATATTCATAATTCTGCTTTTGATAATTATTCCATTTTCATTAAAAGCACAAAAAACCAAACGGTCATCTGGCACATCCCAGGTGAGGGTTGAGGATAACATGACCAAAGAGGAGGCCAGGAAAAAAGCCGAAGAATTGGCGAAAATTGATGCAATCACCAACGCATTTGGACAATATGTTGAACAGGAGGCTAACATTACCGTGCAAAATGGTCGTTCGAATTTCAACATTATTGGAACTACTAAAGTGAAAGGCGAGTGGATGAGTGAACTGGACAAATCGTTTAAAGAAGAATCACGGGATGAAAAGACTACATTTGGAATTGTTAAAACCCAGTGGATAACTTGTAATATAAAGGGAATAGTAAAAGAAGCCGCACCAAAGGCTAACATTGATTACCAAACACTTAATTTCCCCAATCAAACAAGTAGGGTAACAAGCTTTATTTCGGGTGAAAGTTTTTTTCTTTATTTCAAAAGTCCGGTAACTGGATTTTTGAGTGTATATCTCGATGATGGAGAAAATATCTATCGCTTGTTGCCTTATGATGACATGGCATATTTAAACACTGTTCCCGTAACAGCGGATAAATCGTACTTATTCTTTTCTCCAAATAAAGAATTTAACTATTTCGGAAATAGGGTGGATGAGTTAATTCTTTTTACACCCAAAAAGAGTGAAATGAATACCCTGCACATTTTGTTCTCGGAGAAAGAATATTTTAAGCCAATTCTGGATTCCAACTATACAGATGAAAATGGAAAGATTGTCCCGAAATCATTAAGCAAAAAGGAATTTGAAAACTGGCTGGCAAATAATAAAACAGCCTTGAGGGATTTTATTGATGAGCAGGTTAATATTGAAATTTTAGGTGGGAAATAAGGGTTTCATTTTCATTGTAACGAGTGCCGGGCATAATCCGGAAACTTCGTGATTTTTTAGAATGCGCTGTTTTATGAAAGATTGGTTTATGGTCGAAGCCTAAACCTATTGCACCAAGGAATTTTGGAAGGATATAACGACCAAAAAAAGGCGAAGCCCTTCCAGAAAACCAAGATTCAACATTGTGCGGTGACAAACCCGGCCATCCCAATTGCGATAGCATTCCACCAAACGGTAATACCAACCTGACTGGTTTGTCGTTGGATTATGTCGACCTGATACTTTGAAATACATAGGCTATAAAGTAAACCCATAATCGATTGAATTTAACTGATTTTTTAACACTTCATGTGGTAATTGCTGCAATGTGGGTTAACAAGGCATCCTTTCCCAATTGTTTACATTAAAATTCTCTTTTAAAAAAGGATGGCATCCCATTTTTTGATAAAAAGGGATGCCATCCATGCCAACAAAAAATAAAATCTACCAAACTTCTTCTCCGTAGCCCCAACCTTCGCGAACGGGTTCTTTGATATAATTTTCCATTCCTTCGTGATTGGTTACTTTCATATTTTCAGCATCATATTCAATTCGTGCATTAAAACGTTGCGATAAAACTCCAACGGCAGCCATTTCAGTCAATCTGGTTGAATAATCAAAATTAGAACCCGGCATTGGACCAACGCCTTTTACTGCATCCAGAAATTCTTTTTGCGGACCATCGGCAACCCGCGGAATTGTTGGTGCAGGCATTTCGTTGGCTACCCAGTTATCCCACTCTTCTTTGGGCATCATCAGTTTAGCATCGTTTGGCCGTCCACCGGTTATAATATTATGTTTTTCACCAACCATAATCATTCCGGATCCTGCTAATTCAGGTAGATTCCATTCCGGGCGGTTTTCAGGTTTTAATCCACCTTCATACCATTTTAAAGTTACAGGTGGTTTGTTACCGCGTTGAGGAAATTCAAATCGAATTATAGATTGGTCGGGCAAAAAACCTTCAGGCGCTTCCGAGTGAAATTCTGTTTCCACAACATTAGGCATACCCAAATCAAGTGACCAAAATGGTGCATCCAGTGTGTGGCAAGCCCAGTCGCCCAACTCCCCATTTCCAAAATCATAAAAACCGCGCCAGGTTTTAGGTACATAAACATGGTTGTACGGACGGTTTGCTGCAGGTCCTAACCATAAATCCCAATCTAAACCATCGGGAATTGTTTCTGCTGCCGGCGGAAATTGATCGGGTTTTTGAAAATATTTGGTTGGCCCAAATTCCGGTCCGTCAAACCAGGCAAATACTTCTTTTACATCTCCAACAATACCGGCATCAACCCACTCTTTCACACGACGGATACCATCGGTTGCGTGTCCCTGGTTGCCCATTTGGGTGATAACTTTGTAGTAGTGTGCGGCTTTTTGCAAGGTACGTAATTGCCAAATGTTGTGCGCCAGTGGTTTTTCAACATACACATGTTTTCCCAATTGCATGGCTGTCATTGCCGCTGCAAAATGATGATGGTCGGGTGTCGAAACCATAACAGCATCAATATGCTTGCCCATTTCGTCCATCATTTTTCGGTAATCTTTGTAATGTTTTGCCTTTGGATATGCTGCAAATCCTTCAGCGGCGCGATTGTCATCGACATCACACATGGCAACTACATTTTCATTTGTACAAGTTTCCCATTGTGCTTTTCCGCGACCGCCAACACCAACAATTGCAATGTTAATTTTTGATGAAGGTGCACAACTAATGAAGTTTGGGATGATCACAACTCCGGCTGTTACAGCAGAACTTGTTCTCAAAAAATTTCTTCTTGATATAGAATTCATTATTAAAAGATTAAGTGGTTTAAGATTCAGTTTGCTAAGTTAAAATGATTTTTCTTTCTATCAATTTTTAAGAAACTCTTTTTGGAAAACAGGCCAAATTGGGTTGTTTTCTATTGATCCATAAATTTCGGAATAATGCTTATGAAGTGTTTTTTTATCTGAATATTCCCAATATTTCCACGGCACATTTCTATCTCCCAATTCATAATCCATGTTGTCCCAAACATCTTCACGATACGAATAAAACGACCAGTGCCATTGGTTTTCGTTAAATATTTCGATAAGATCGGAAAGATAATTTTCAACCCCTTTTACCTTTCGCGAGCAACCAAATTCGCCAACCCAAATCCGGTTTGGAGGGATGTTATTTTTCTTTGACCATTCAACGACAGGATTTAAAAACTCCTTTAACGAATATTTATTTAGATTGAAAATAGTGCCATTTTCTGCGATTGGAATTTCCCCTGGGTATTGGTACTGGCCAATATTCAGTTTTTGAGTTGTAAAATGATATGGTTCGTACATGTGAAAAGAATAAATTATGTTAGGATCATTTATCTTCTCTAAATAACAGAAAGCCCACGGAGTTGCATATAGCCCTGATTCAATAATGATTGGTGTTTGCAAATCAACTTCGCGGATTGCAGCAATTACTTTCGAATAAAAAAGATTGAGGTCTGCGGGTGTTCCTTTAATCGTTGAGTACCAATCATTTAATTCATTTTTCCAAAAAGAAGGGTTGTTAAAGAAAATTTCGGGATGAGGTTCATTTTGAATGTTGTAACCAACAATTGCGGGATGATTTTTAAGGCGTTCAGCCAAATCTTTCCAGAAACGGCAGGTTTGTTCATGGTATTTTTCGTCATTCCAAAGCCTTCCGTCGCGAACACCTTTGTTGCTTTGTACCCAACGTGCACCGGGCAAACTAATTGGGGTAAGCACGATTTTTATGTTCAACGAATCGGCAAGGTCAATAAAACTAAGCAGCTGATCGAAATCAGCCTCCACAATCCCTTTGTAATTATCGGCATCGCCAATGAGGAAGTCTTTTTTGGCACCTTTCCATTTTTCAAAAGTTAACCTAACAAAACGGATGTTGGCCTTTGCTGCCGAATGAAACCATTCGCGGGTGGGTGTTGCATTGAAATAATTAGTACCTTTTTGTTGATTTTCCCAAAATGAAATTCCTGAATATTGACTTTCTTTTTGAATCGACGTCGCAAGTATTAAGAATAAAACCAGTATTTACCGTATCACTTTTCAGGTTTTTAAAAATGTTGAGTTAATGCCGATCTCCACCAGCTGTAATACTTACCTTCCAATTGGTTAATCGTCGGAAACGGATAAAAAAGGTAATTGTCTTTTTCTCCAATAAAAAATCCCGTTTTAATAGTTCTGTAATTCAAATCACCTTGCATATAGCGCAACACGGTTTTTGTGCGTTTGCCTTTTATTTTGTTCAATTTAATCAGACAATCGCGTAAATGATCGGGATTTGAATAAGGAAGATTGTGTAATGGGGCATTTGGATCTAATGCAAGTTCATTTAATAACAACTCCACAAATAAAACTTTTGGTGCTGAAACCGGTTTTGAAGTATCCGTTAAAAATTGTACAAATTTATCCGGACTCAGTTTACTTACAACACGTGTTGTTATTGGGTTAAATTGTTGGTATAAATGAGTATCATCGGTTTCTATTTCTTCAAAAGATGTTGAATGAAGTTCCAGAACTTTGCCATCATCAGTTGCGAGGTAAAGGTTTTTTAAGGCTGAAAGAGGAGTTTTTTCCAGACAACGGTAGATACTTAGAAAAACTGACCTTTTGGGTTCACCATTAGCGTATGGTACCAACTCTTTTTCGATATGTTTCTCAGGCAAATCTTTGAGTTTGGAAGGATCGAGCTCGAAGTAAATATTTTGTCCGTGGATTTGTTTTCGAGTTCCCACCGACAAATAATTGCCAAATTCGAAAGGTGCCAAATGGGAAGCAATTAACGATTCGGGGGTGATTACAAGGTAGTAGAATTTTTTCATAGCACTATATTTTTTAATAAAGTTAAGGATTATTGAAATGTCAGTCAAGGGCAGAGTTTAAAATATGGTTCAATTCAATTTATTAACTTCGGAAACTTTTAATATTTAACTTATGAAAAAAGGAAACCGGGTTCTTTCCATTGATATCATGCGTGGGCTAACGCTCTTTTTAATGCTGTTTGTCAACGATTTATATGTCCCCGGAGTTCCTGAATGGTTGGTGCATACCAAGGCCGATTTCGATGGAATGGGTTTGGCCGACTGGGTGTTTCCCGGATTCCTTTTTATGGTTGGAATGGCGGTTCCGTTTGCA